>CAVYIL010000246.1:0-9434 GCA_963768325.1 uncultured Flavobacteriaceae bacterium
GAGTGATGTTTATCACATCTGGAATCATCATGGTGCATCCCAACAAGTGTGTATTTTAATCCCTCCTTTTGCTGTCCGAAACTTTGCCCAGTCAAACATGGACAAGCATAGACTAATAACGGTACTGTCTATAAGTTTTATACTTCGGTCTTTAATTTCATCTATTATGTGGGATTCATGACGATTAGATAGGATATGGCTGTAATGGGTCAACAGTCTGTTGTAAAGGCTCTCGAATACTTTATAACTTCTGTTTTTTATTACCATCACTCATAGTAGAACGTGCTGGACTCTGATCAAGACCTAAACTTGATATGAATGTCTCGGACACCCCAATACTACTAGAAATATCGCTTAAAGCCAGGCATTTATTAAGCTGTCCGAAAGTTAAAGCTACAAATTGATCGAAAGTCTTATACCTACTGCAGCCCTTATCGCTTTTATGATTTTCGGAACATCTCCTAATCAATCCAACGAGGAACTAAATCTAAAATTTGGCGAATTAATGGAGTATTTGTGTTTTTAGTACGCTTGAAGAGTCCCATAAAATGTATTTAAATTTTAGAAAGCTAAAATACGAGTTTCTAAGGATGTTTTGAAAATATAACTTTCGGATAGTTATGATTAGCCATATTATGTTGTCCACAAGCATTCATACACCCACTAATTTTAATTACCAAATCACTATTTTCTAAATATTGCGGATATTCAGTTCTAAGCACACGCTCTAATTCTACTGCAATACCTGTACTACTTGCTATTCCTAAATTACAAGTATCCGTACCTGGGCAAGCAGTAATATCTACTGCTTTATTATATCCAGGGTCTACAAATCCTAATTTTTCTAATTCTGTATAAAAAAACGGGACTAAATCCTCTTTTACAAAGGGTATCAATATATTCTGACGTAACGATAATCGAATTTCTCCGGCGGCATATTTTTCTACTAAGTTGGCTAATAATCTTGCTTTGTCTGTATAAAAATCTCCTAGAAGTACTTTAATCCCTATTGCTTTATATCCTTTCTGTTTTTGTGAAATCACATTAGTTGACCTCCATAATGTATATGCTTTTTGATCTTTTATTTCTACTTGGGGCGTTTCTACACTAACAGGTGTAGATATTGGATAGGACGCAGCATCAATCTGTACTGTTTTTCTTGCTATTGCATTTTGCTCACCTTCTATCAATTCCTTAAAAGCCTCTAATCCTATATCTTTAATAAGAAATTTCATTCTTGCCTTAGCTCTACTACTACGTTCCCCATAACGATCAAATATTCTTAGTACCCCTTCCATTAATGGTATAATTTTATCTGTCGGCAAAAAATTATAAAACACATCTCCATGTCTTGGTTGAGAGCCTAATCCACCACCTAACAAAACTTTAAATCCTCTAACACCATTTTCTATTTTGGCTATAAAACCCAAATCATGCATGTATGATAATCCTGTATCTTCGTCTGACCCAGAGAAAGAAACTTTAAACTTACGTCCCATTTCTTGACAAATCGGGTTTCTTAGAAAAAAACGAAATAATGCATCTGCATATGGGGACACATCAAAAGGCTCATTAATATCGATACCAGCTGTTTCGGATGCGGTAATATTACGCACAGTGTTACCACAAGCTTCTCTAAGTGTTATATCCTCTTTTTCTAATTCTGCCCATAACTCTGGTGTTCTATTTAGGTCAACATGATGAATCTGAATATCTTGACGTGTGGTTATGTGTAAACGACCTCTAGAATATTCATCAGATACATCACTGATTCGTCTTAACTGTTTGCTAAGTACCTTACCATATGGCAGTTTGATACGAATCATTTGTACTCCTTCTTGGCGTTGACCATATACTCCACGTGCTAAACGCAGGCTACGAAACTTTTCTTCATCTATCTTACCTTTATGAAACAGTTCTATTTTATTAGCTAGTTCGATAATGTCTTTTTGGACAATAGGATTTTCTATTTCTGTTCTAAAACTTTGCATTTTATTTCGTATTTCGTTCTTTAAAAAAAAAGACGTATTTATGACTTTTGTAGAATTGTTCTTATCACTACTTATTCACTATATTTTGTGGTAATTATTTATTTATTTATTGTTATTCTATGAATCCTACACCTGCTGTATTATTAGATTGAGAGTCTATCAATATAAATGATCCTGAAATTCTATTTTTGCTATATGAATCAAATGCTAAAGGTTTACTTAGCTGAACCTGAACCTTTCCTATTTCGTTTATATATAATTCATTTTTAGCCATTTTTAGCCCAGAAAAATCTGTAGCTATAGATCCGTCAATGGATTTTACTTTAGCTAGAATTCGATTACTTCCACTTTGAATGAAATAATTAGCTCCTATATTCAGTTTTTTACTGTCCATCCAGCAAACAGTAGCATTAAGTTGTTTTTCCATTCTTGGTATTTCAATAGATTTCACTATCATGTCACCGCGGCTCACATTTACATCATTCTCTAATGTTATAGTACAAGAACTGCCTCTGCTAGCTGTTGTAAATCTTTGGTCAAAAAAGTATATTTCTTTAATTTTTGATGTTGTAAGTGACGGTAAAATAGTTACCGCATCTCCTACCGAAAAATCTCCACCATTTAGCTTGCCTGCATATCCTCTAAAATCATGGTATTCATTAATTTTAGGTCTTATCACGGTTTGAATAGAAAAGCGGGCATGAGATTTTTCATAAATATCCTGAGCTTCTAATTCTTCTAAGTGATCTAATAATGTTTGTCCTTTATACCAAGGAGTCTTTTTGGATTGTTTAACTACATTATCGCCTTGTAATGCACTAACAGGAATAAATGTAATATTTTGTTCTTTATAAGTGCTTTTTTCAATTAATGCCTGAAAATCCGCTTTTATAGTTTCGTATCTCTCTTGAGAAAATTCTACCAAATCCATTTTGTTTACCGCTACTATTACATCTTTTATCCGTAATAAATTATTGATAAAAAAATGGCGGTAAGTTTGTTCTATTACTCCTTTTCTGGCATCTACCAAAATAATAGATACTTGTGAAGTAGATGCACCAGTTACCATATTTCGGGTATACTCTATATGTCCAGGTGTATCAGCTATAATATAACTTTTCTTCTTTGTAGAAAAATAAATATGAGCTACGTCTATAGTTATCCCCTGCTCGCGTTCTGCTACTAATCCATCTGTTGCTAATGAAAAATCTAAGTGATCCAGACCATTAGCTTTACTTTTGGCTTCTATTGCTTCTAATTTATCTGTAGTTAATGAGTTAGTATCGTACAAAATACGTCCTATCAAAGTACTTTTACCATCGTCTACACTACCTGCCGTTGCTATCTTTAATACTTCCATCTTTTTTCCTTTTGTTGATAGATTGATTGGTTCTTTAGTGGATTAATATAAAACACCTGATTTTCATTATTTTTACTCAACTCTATCTATATTTGTTTTTTTTACTTTTCTAACTATACAAATCACAGACTAGATACATTCTTAGAAGTATCCTTGCTGTTTTCTTTTTTCCATAGCAGCTTCAGATCTTTTGTCATCAATACGAGCACCACGTTCTGATATTTGTGAAACTCTTATTTCAGCCACTACTTTACCTATTGAAGTTGCATCAGACAATACTGCCGCTGTACAAGACATATCTCCAACGGTTCTAAATCTCACCAATCGTTCTTCTACTACTTCATCTTCTTCTCTGTACACAACACTATCTTCTGCTGACCAGATCATACCATCTCTTATAAAAGTTTTTCTTTTATGTGCAAAATATATTGACGGAATCTCAATACCTTCTTTTTCGATATAGCTCCAAACATCCAATTCAGTCCAATTACTAATCGGAAATACTCTTACATTTTGTCCTAAGTTAATTTTTCCGTTAAGATGCTCAAATAATTCAGGACGTTGGTTTTTTTCGTCCCATTGTCCAAAATCATCTCTTACCGAAAAAATACGCTCTTTTGCTCTAGCCTTTTCCTCATCTCTACGAGCACCACCAATAGCAGCATCAAACCTAAACTCTTCTAATGCGTCTAAGAGCGTAGTAGTTTGTAAGCTGTTTCGGCTTGCATATTTTCCGTTTTCTTCTGTTACTTTTCCTTGATCAATAGAATCCTGAACATTACGCACTATTAGTTCTAGCCCTAACTCAGCCACTAAACGATCTCTAAATTCTATGGTTTCTGGAAAATTGTGTCCTGTATCTATATGTAATAATGGAAAAGGTATTTTTGCTGGAAAAAATGCTTTCTGAGCTAGTCTGACTAAAGTTATTGAATCCTTACCACCTGAGAAAAGTAACACTGGCTTTTCGAATTGCGATACTACTTCTCTAAAGATGTATATTGCCTCGCTTTCTAAAGGGTTTATATTCAGAGTTTTATTTCTATTAGCAATTTCTATATTCTTATTCTTCTTTGTGTTTTTCTCAATTATTTCCATGTAATCAAATTCTTTTTATAGTTAGATTTCGGGAGAGTTTTAGTTAGTGTGTATTCCGCACTCTCTTGTGTCTAACACTTTAGTGGGATCAAAATATTTTAACTCATTTGGCAAATTGTTTTCTTCTAAATATTTATCTAATTCTGCATCGGAATAATAATAAAAGGGGCTTACTTTTAATACACCATCACTACTTAAACTTAAAATATCCAATGAATTCCTTAATGCCGTTTGTCCTTTTCGAAGATTGGTAAACCATAAATCTGGTTTAAACTCTAACATTGCTCTTTTAAAAGGTTCTAATTTTACTTGTTCCGTAAATATTTTATGTAATGGATTATCTATATCAGGAATTCCCATCATTACATCTCTATGTGCAGTTGTTTGTTTTGGCACATATAGTTTTACATTTAATTTTAGTAATTTTATTACCTCCTCTGCATGTCTATATGTGTTAGAGGTGTTATATCCCGAATCACACCATATTACTGGTATATTAAACTTTGCAGTTACACAGACGTTAAGAATTGCTGCTTCATATGGTCTAAAATTAGTGGTCACAACGGGATTTTCTGAGTTAACAATTGCCCATATTACTATTTCTAATGGCGTTTTTTTCTTAAACTCCTTATTTAATTGGATTATATCTTTTTGTGTAAACTTCATAATTATAGAATAAATATTATTTTCCCCATTTTATACGATTCCATAATCTTTCATGAAAAAAATATAGAATCATTTTTGTGACAAAATCAATAGATGCAATTGATGTAGCTAGTACAATCTCTCCAGTAAGTATATAGGATACTATTAAAGTATCTAATGTTCCGACTACTCTCCAACTTAATGCTTTTGCTATACTACGCGATGGTTTTTCAGAAAATTTATCATTCTGATATGTTGTTTTTTGCGTAGATACTTTATCTAATATCATTTGATCTATTATCATTTCTTTTTTTATTAAACCTATTACCCTATCGGATTACTAGATTAAGTGCCAAATATAGATAATATTTCCACACCACAACACTCTATTTCTTTTAATTAGTTGATTTTTATGACATTCTTAACATTTAGTCTACTAGATTAGTAGATTAATAGTGTATTTGAGTAATTGTAAAAATATAAGGCGTAATAGACAAATAGTAAGCTGTTTTTATGCACTTGCAAAAAAGTTTAAATCACATCAGCAACCAATAACTACAAAAAAAACTATAACCCTATAGATTAATTCTTAGTAACTATTCAGCCGTTTTTGTTAAATATTTCTAAGTATATGGCGTAAAAATATTTATTTTATTGATGATTTATAACCAAAACCCTGATTTTAGTGTCATTATTTTATTTTAAAGTTTACAAATTGCTAACTAAAATAAAAACACCGTTTTTAACACGTTGAAAATAAATAAATTAACTGGGTGAATAGTTGCTATTCTTATATAAAAGAGAAGAAATACAAAAAAAGCGACATTATGTCATAGGGGTTTTCCCCCTGTTTTTAACGATTTTTAAAACGAGTAATATTTATTTTAGACAAAAAACAACTGATAATCAGCAACTTGTTTTTTTATATTTATTTTGATAATGGTAATCTTAATAAGCTTATTTAATTTCGTTAAAAATTAAATGATCAAATAATACTTTTTATTATGATGTAAAAGGCTGTTATAAAAACAAAAAAACAATTTTAATTTAAAAAAAGTTTAAACCACATCATTATATAAAATAAATTATCTATTAAAACATATCAAAAAAACAATGAAAAAATCAATCACAATCGTTACTATTTTAACAATTTTAATTTCCTGTAAAGAAACTACAACTAAACAAAAAGCTGAAAATGCTTCAACTCCCGTAATTGTAGAAAAAACAACAGCTCCAAAAAAGGTCAAAAATTCAGAACAAAGCGAAATTAATACCAAAAAAAATGAAGAAAAGTTTGAAAAAGCAGAAGAAAAAGGGGTTTTTATTCCCGAAAAACAATTAAAAAATATCATTTTAGATTTTCAAAACTGTAAGGATGTTAGTGAAAACCGATCTGATTGTAGAAATAAACTTACTGCCTTTATTGGTAAAGCTTATAAAGCTAACGAATTTAAAAATACTGAACAGCAGTATGTGATTTATGATAGTATCCTGCCAATTATCTCTCGGTCTAATAAATGGAAAAATATTGGTGTCGCCACAGATCAAACCGTTATCAATGATGCTGTATCACACGCCAACAAGGGTAAATTGGCTCTGGTTATAGACACCTCCCAAGCCTATGGGCATATTGTTGTTATAGTACCTGGGAGTACTAAAAAATCTGGTTCATGGGGTATTAGACTTCCTGTATCCGTCCGATAAAGTACGTTTAATTTTGTTTATTATACCCTGGTAATAATTCCTCTAGTTTTAGTACACTATGGTCAGGTAATTTTTCAAGAGTATCCGTAAGCCATTCTCTAGGGTTTATATTATTCATTTTGCAAGTTCCAAAGAAAGAGTATAGCATGGCTGCATTTTGAGCTGCCTTATGAGATCCTGCAAAGAGGTAATTTTTTCTTCCAATAGCCAGTGGTCGTATAGCATTTTCGATACGGTTGTTGTCCAATTGAATTCTTCCGTCTTCAAAAATAGTTAGGAACTTGTGGTATTGATTTACAAAATAAGTCATTGCTTTACCAATAGTACTTTTAGGTAATACCTTAAACTGTTCTTCTGTAATCCAATCTTTAATATTTTGGAGTAATGGTTTTATTCTCTCCAATCGTAAATTTTTAATTTTTCCGAAATCTTCTAGAGCGAGTTCCTTAATTTCTCTTTCCTGAAGATATATTTCTCTAAAAATAGCTAATGCTTTTTCAGCTCTTTTTTTATCATTCTTTACTGCATCGTGAAATTTTCTACGCGCATGTACTAAACACCCTGCCAATGTAATATTGGGATCAGCGCTTATATTGTCATATACAGTATATCCATCACACTGTAAATAACCACTATACCCCACAAGAAGTTCTTTAGGTCCGTTTTGTCCACGTCCTTTACGATAATCAAAGAGTACAAGTTTGCTAATGGGATCGTGATAGACCCATTGATACCCTTGATGAGAGCTTCCTTTTTTGTCACTATCCAATACTTTGATAGGGCTTTCATCGGCTTGAATATATCCAGAGCTCAATATTTTTTGTTTCAAAGTATTATATAGTGGTTCTAGTAACTGACAGCATCCAGCCATCCAATCACTAACTGTGCTTTGTGCTAGACTCCATCCAAAATCCCGTTTAAAAATCTGGATTTGACGGTAAAAAGGGAGATGATCCGCGTATTTATTTACCAGAATATGCGCTAATAAACACGCTTCCGCTATAGATTTCTCAATAGGACGACTTGGTAGTTCGGCTATAAGAATTCCTTGACCATCTGCTTTAGCGTATTTAGGACGAATCGTTCTTCTTTTTATCAGACTAGCCGGAGTATATTCTAGGGTTTCTGTAATTTCCTCTCCTATTTTTTCTAAGCCTTGAGTATCTTGCTCTGGTTCTATAATAACCTCTCGTACAGGTAAATGTTCTGGAAGTGCATTACGTCCTTGGTGTTTACTCTTTTCTCGGGTATAGGTAATGGTTTCTTTAACAGATTCTTCCTGTTGAATTATAGGAGTGTCCTGCGGAAATAAACTTAATTGATCTACTTCGGATTCTGTAATAAATTTCTCTGACTTAAAACCATTAATAAGTCTATAAAGCTCATAAAGCTGCTGCTTTAGGCTTCGGTTTTCGACCTTTACACTTTCGTATTCGACAAGTAATTCTTGATAAGTCATCGCCCCGAAAGTACAACGTTTTACTTAAAATCACCAAAAATAAGATCACTTTTTATAGCGTTTTTTTCTGTTAATATTGGTAATAGAAATACCATCAAGGAGTAAAACCAATTGTGAATAATCTAACTGTAGGCTTTCCACCTCAGGGCTATAAACAGGTAAATCAAAGCTACTAGATTCTAAGCGTTTGTAGTACAATACAAAACCTCCAGACTGCCAGTGTAATAATTTTATTTTATTACGAAATTTATTAATAAATATATACACCGTTCCATTAGTAGGATTTTGGCTTAGATCATTTTCTATTAAACCGCAAAGGCTATCAAAACTTTTGCGCATGTCGCAAGCATTACAATATAGCTGAAAACAGTTTGAAATCGTTAACCCAAACATCTATACAGGAATTTCAATTTCAACACCTGAAATACATCGTATCACTATAACTCCTTTTGGAATATTTATAGGGGTAACCGAGATAGGTACGAAATCGGTTTTAGAACTTTCCTTCTTTGATGTAGAGGAATTAGTGTTGGATAGCTTTTTAATCCAGTAATACATCTTGTTTTCCGATACTCCATGGGCTGCAGCAAAAGCTTTTTGGCTTTGACCAGTAGTATCCGTCCGATAAAGTACGTTTAATTTTGTTTATTATACCCTGGTAATAATTCCTCTAGTTTTAGTACACTATGGTCAGGTAATTTTTCAAGAGTATCCGTAAGCCATTCTCTAGGGTTTATATTATTCATTTTGCAAGTTCCAAAGAAAGAGTATAGCATGGCTGCATTTTGAGCTGCCTTATGAGATCCTGCAAAGAGGTAATTTTTTCTTCCAATAGCCAGTGGTCGTATAGCATTTTCGATACGGTTGTTGTCCAATTGAATTCTTCCGTCTTCAAAAATAGTTAGGAACTTGTGGTATTGATTTACAAAATAAGTCATTGCTTTACCAATAGTACTTTTAGGTAATACCTTAAACTGTTCTTCTGTAATCCAATCTTTAATATTTTGGAGTAATGGTTTTATTCTCTCCAATCGTAAATTTTTAATTTTTCCGAAATCTTCTAGAGCGAGTTCCTTAATTTCTCTTTCCTGAAGATATATTTCTCTAAAAATAGCTAATGCTTTTTCAGCTCTTTTTTTATCATTCTTTACTGCATCGTGAAATTTTCTACGCGCAT
>CAVYIL010000247.1:0-15499 GCA_963768325.1 uncultured Flavobacteriaceae bacterium
AGCTTTAATACCGTGGTTAACAGTTTAAATTATCACTTAGAAACTATTTTGAATTTCTTTATAAAAAGACATACAAATGCAAATGCAGAATCTTTTAACTCCAAGATAAAGTTGTTTAGAGCAAACTTAAGAGGGGTAGTTGATGTGAAATTTTTTCTCTTTAGAATGGAAAAACTTTTTGCCTAATCCCCAGAATATTTATGTGAGCCGAAAAAAGTTTAAACTACTTTATTATTAAAAATATTAATCACACATTACCCGATCTTAATTCTTATGTTGCTTTTTAGTATTTATGGTAGGGAGCACAAAATCTTAATTGATAATGTGCTCTTCTTTTTATTTTAATAAAATTTTTGTCTGATATGCAAAAAGTATAATTTAGAAAAATACCATTAAAGTTAATTGTTATAAAGGAATATTTCCATGTTTCTTTTTGGGAAGTTTAGTGTTCTTGTTTTCTAACATATCAAAAGCTTTAATAAGCTTTCTTCTGGTATCTTTAGGTAAAATTACTTCATCTATAAATCCTCGCTGTGCGGCACTATAAGGATTTGCAAATTTTTCGGCATATTCAGCTTCTTTTTCAGCTAATTTAGTCTACAGGATCATCAGCTGCTTTAATTTCTTTTCTAAAAATAATTTCACTAGCTCCTTTAGCTCCCATTACTGCAATTTCTGCAGTAGGCCAAGCATAATTAAGATCTGCACCTATGTGTTTAGAATTCATTACATCATAAGCACCACCATAAGCTTTTCTAGTAATTACGGTTACTCTTAGGTACAGTTGCTTCGCTAAATGCATATAATAATTTTGCACCATGTACAATAATGCCATTCCATTCTTGATCAGTTCCTGGTAAAAACCCTGGAACATCTACTAATACCAATAATGGAATATTAAAACAATCACAAAAACGTGTAAATCTTGCTGCTTTTTTTGAACTATTAACATCTAAAACACCAGCCAAAAACATTGGTTGATTAGCAACAATCCCTATGCTTCTACCAGTAATTCTAGCAAAACCCACGATGATATTTTCTGCATAATTCTTTATGTATTTCAAAAAATGAATCATTATCAATTATTCCAGTTATCACCTCATGCATATCATAAGGTTTATTAGGGTTATCCGGTACAATATCAGTCAAAATATCTCTTATTTCATCCGTTAGAGTATAAGGTAATTTATGAGATGCTTTTTTGTAGCTTTGAGGCAGATAGCTTAGTAATAATTTTAGATCCTCTAGACATTCTATATCATTAGCAGAGGTTATATGTGCTACACCTGATTTTGAAGCGTGCGTACTTGCTCCCCCCAGTTCTTCGGAGGAAACTTCTTCATTAGTAACTGTTTTTACGACATTTGGTCCTGTCACAAACATATAACTGGTATCTTCTACCATCATCGTAAAATCTGTCATAGCAGGAGAATACACTGCACCACCAGCACATGGTCCCATGATTGCGGATATTTGCGGAATTACACCCGATGCTTGTACATTTTTATAAAAAATATCAGCATATCCACCTAATGATCGTACACCTTCCTGTATACGTGCGCCACCAGAATCATTTAAACCAATAATTGGTGCTCCTACTTTCATAGCTAAATCCATTACTTTACAGATTTTTTCGGCATGAGTTTCGGATAATGCACCACCAAAAACGGTAAAATCTTGCGCAAAAACATATACTAATCTACCTTTAATTGTACCATATCCAGTAATTACACCATCACCATAATAAATCTCTTTTTCCATTCCAAAATCAGTTGTTCTATGCGTTACCAATACACCGATTTCTTCAAAAGAATTTTCGTCTAACAAATAATTTACACGCTCACGAGCAGTTAGTTTTTTCTTTTGATGTTGTTTTTTAATACGCTGTTGACCTCCACCTTGATACGCTTGGGCTATTTTTTTATTTAATATTTTTATTTTAGAATCCATAACTTAATGTATTGATAATCGTACTATGTTTTGATCTTCGATGTATTGTTTCATAGCCACTAATGCTGCAATTTTAGCCTCTTTTTCTTGTGCAGATCGAATCACATCAGAGGTGAAATGTTTTTTGACAAAATGCGTATCAAAATTACCCAAACGAAAAGCTTCATGTTCAAATACAAATTTTCCGAAAGGGAGCGTAGTTTGTACACCGCTTATATTATAATTATCAATAGCTTTTATCATTATTTGTATAGCCTCTTCTCTAGTTTTTCCATAGGTTATTAATTTAGAAAGCATAGGATCATAATAAATAGGAATATCCATACCTTCTTCAAAACCATTATCTACACGAATCCCTTTACCTGTAGGAATCGTATAGGTATCTAGTCGTCCGACACTAGGTAAAAAATCATTAGTTGGATCTTCTGCATAAACACGAAGTTCTACAGCATGCCCCTTAATCTTTAGATCCTCTTGTTTAATATTTAGTTTTTCTCCTCTAGCAATTTTTATCTGAAGTTCTACTAAATCTAGTCCTGTAATAAGTTCTGTCACAGGGTGTTCTACTTGTAGTCGGGTGTTCATTTCTAGAAAATAGAAATTGTTATTTTCATCTAACAAAAATTCCACCGTTCCAGCCCCCAGATAATCACAAGATTTAGCTACTTTAATAGCAGCTTCCCCCATTTTTAATCGCAGTTTAGGCGTAAGAATAACCGAAGGAGCTTCTTCTATTACTTTTTGATGTCGTCGTTGAATACTACACTCTCTTTCGAATAAGTGCCATACATTGCCATGGCTATCTGCTATTATCTGAATTTCGATGTGTCTGGGAGAAGCTATATACTTTTCTATAAAAACAGAACCATCACCAAAAGCAGAAGTAGCCTCACTTACAGCTCTTTGCATTTGCGAATCTAAGTCGTTTTCTTTTTCTACTATTCGCATTCCTTTTCCACCACCACCAGCCGATGCTTTAATCAATATCGGGAAACCTATTTCTCTAGCAGTAATTTTAGCTGTATTAACATCTGTAATAGCCTTATCTATACCAGGGACCATTGGTATGTCATATTTTTTAACAGCTTCTTTAGCTGCTAATTTACTCCCCATTATTTTTATAGCTTTGGATTTTGGACCTATAAAAATAATATTGTTTTTTTCCACTTCTTCAGCAAAATCTGCATTTTCACTTAAAAAACCATACCCAGGATGTATGGCATCCACTCCTAATTCTTTAGCTACTTTTATAATTTTGGAGCCTAATAAATAAGATTGATTAGAGGGGGCTTCTCCTATGCAAACCGCTTCATCTGCAAACTTCACATGTGGAGATTTCTATCGATTTCAGAATAAATTGCAACGGTTTTGATACCCATTTTCTGAGCTGTTTTCATTACTCTAATAGCTATTTCGCCTCTATTGGCTACTAATATCTTTTTCATATAATTATTCGAACTCAATTAATAATTTTCCTTTATCTACAGCATCTCCTATTGATGCAGAAATGGACTTAATAACACCATCTCTAGGAGAAGTTATTAGATTCTCCATTTTCATAGCTTCTAGTACCAATAAATAATCATTTTCTTTTACAGATTGACCTTTTTGTACATTAATATCTATAATTAAACCTGGCATCGGCGCTTTAATGCTATTTACATGTTTAGACCCTCCTGTTGAAAACCCCATTTCTTTGATCATCATATCTAATTCATCGGATATGGATATTTGGTATATATTGGCATTAATTCTTACGGTATAATTCTTGGTAAAAAAATCGGATTGAATAATTTCTGAAGGGTATGGCTTATTATTGTGGAGAACATGATATTGCGAATTGGTTTTTTTTATAATATCAGCATTCAATACATCATTTTTTGTAAAATCAAACTCAAAAGTTTTATTTACCTCTACTTTATATTTACTATTCATTATCGAAAATAATTTATAATGCTGGATAAATATAGGTAATAAACGGTAGAGTACTAAATAATATTCGATTTACCTCCTTGTAGATAATAAAGTGGTTTAAACTTTTTTGATTCTGGCGAAAAATAATTACTTTTTACTTAATTGAAGTGTTTTTTGCACTTCATAGTAGTGCTACGAGGTAATAAAAAGACGAAAATTGAGCAAAAAAGAACATTTTTATAGCGAATTGAAAAAGTTTAAACCATTTCAATAGCTAAAGAACATTAAAAAGGCTAGAATTTCTAACTTTTCGGATAAGCTCCATTTCTCGTATTTCATATATCAAAGGTATTATTTTGAAATTTAAAAGAACACTCCGAATTTATTGGTGCTAAAATAATATGTTGTTTATGACGATTGAAGTATTATTGGTTGGTATAATAAATTGAAAAAATGTATATTTAAATAAAGCATTTTTTTAAAGACAATTAATGATTTAAGAATTTAATGTAAAAAAAATATTTTTATAATTCTATCGGATAACTTTTTAAAGTGCTTAGTTTTGTAACTTATTTATAATCACAAATTCATGGGATTGCTACCCTCAGATAAACATAAAAAAGAACAAAAAATTTTATACGATTATCAGAAACGAGATATTGATAAAATATTTAATCGGTTAAATCAATTTTCTGAAAAGTATAATTTATTATATCAGCTACCTACGGGTGGTGGTAAAACGGTGGTTTTTTCTGAAATTGTAAGACGATATATAGAAACCACAACTAAAAAGGTAGTGGTTCTTACCCATCGCATAGAGCTTTGTGTACAAACATCTAATATGCTTCGCGGGTTTCGGGTAAAAAACAAGATTATTAATAGTGATGTAAAAGAACTCGAAGATCAGGATAATTACTCCTGTTTTGTAGCTATGGTCGAAACCCTAAATAATCGACTTAGTGATGATCAATTATCTATTCATAATGTAGGTATGGTAATAATAGATGAGGCACATTATAATTCTTTTAGAAAACTATTTAAATTTTTTGAAAATTGTTTTATCCTAGGAGTAACCGCTACTCCATTAAGCTCTAATATTAAACTCCCTATGAATGATAATTATCAAGAGTTAATTATGGGAGATACGATAAACTCTTTGATAAAAAAGGGTTTTTTGGCTACACCAGTAACATATACTTTTGATGTAGGATTAGGATCATTAAAAATAGGTATGAATGGAGATTATACGGTGAAATCTTCAGAAGATTTATACTCTAATTTTATGATGCAGGATAAATTATTACATGCTTATGAGAAAAAATCAAAAGGATTAAAAACATTAATTTTCAATAATGGTATTAATACCTCATTACAGGTGTATGAAACTTTTCGTAGAGAAGGATACCCTATACGTCATTTAGACAATACCAACAGTAAGCAGGAAAGGGCAGAGATATTAAAATGGTTTAAAAATACAGATAATGCAATTCTCACATCTGTTAGTATTTTGACTACTGGGTTTGATGAACCAACAGTAGAAACTATAATACTTAATAGAGCAACAAAATCATTGACATTATATTTTCAGATGATAGGTAGAGGTTCTCGAATATTATCGAGTAAACAAAGTTTTAATATTATTGATTTAGGTAACAATACTGTTCGATTTGGTTTATGGAATTCTCATGTAGATTGGCATTTGATTTTTCAATCTCCAGATTTTTATTACGAAAGCCTGATAAGTGACGAAGAGATTGAGAGAAATTTTAAATATGTTTTACCTACAGAAGTTAGGAGTAAATTTGCTAATTCTGAGGATATAGATTACGATGTTGAAGCTGCGTATGCAGAGACTAAAAAAAATAATTTGCGAGGTATGACTGTTTTAGAACAATCTTTAGAACAACATGCCAGAATGTGTGTAGAAAATAGCAAGGATGTGTTTGATGCACGAAATCTGAGTAAATTATTAGACAAAGATATAGAGTATCGAGTTAGACGTTATTGTTATTGTATAAGTAAAAACACTAAGAATTATAGAGATTGGTTACAAGAAGATTATATGAGAAAATTGAGAACTAAAATTAATCAATTATTTATTTGTTAACTAATTTTAAAAAAGGTAAGCGCAATTATTATTGTTTTCTTTTCGATACGTTAATGCAAAGATATACCTTTGGAAAACAATACAACAAATCATGGCATTTAATATAGTACTTATTGAGCCAGAAATCCCTATGAATACAGGTAATATAGGAAGGTTAAGTTTAGCATCTGGATCAAATTTACATTTAGTGAAACCTTTTGGTTTTGAATTAGATGATAAGAGAGTAAAGAGAGCAGGATTAGACTACTGGCAACATATTTCTTTGCATATCTACGAGAGTATTGATGATTTTTTTGTAAAACACAAAGACCAAAAAATGGCATTTTTTTCTAGTCACGGCAAAAAAGAGTATTGGTCTGTTGAATATTTAGATGATATGTTTCTAATTTTCGGAAAAGAATCTTCTGGATTACCTTCTAATATTATTGATGCAAATCCGGATCGATTATTTAAAATACCAATTCTTAGTCCTCATGTAAGAAGCCTTAATTTAGCTAACGCTGTCAGTGTAGTAGTATATGAAGGGTTAAGAACTCAACAGATAAGCTTTTGATAATATAGTAAGTTAGTAATTGTAAATAGGTGAGGTGTTAAAGAATATAAAACTTTATCATATATTTTATTATGATTAACCTCTTATACTATGTATAGGTTTTGTCTTATATTTTATTTATGTTCAGGAGTGATAATTGCTTTATAACGAAAATATATGTATTTTATCGATTTATTAATCGTTGTTTAGTATGAATAATCAATTATTATCACAATTCAGTAGTATTATTGTTACATATTTAACTTAAAAAAAATAAACTATGAATTTTTTCGCAACATTACTAGCAGCATTAAAAGCACTTTTATTAGAATTGATTAATAATTTACCGTTTTAATTGAAACAAAAAAAACACCCTTAAAAAGGGTGTTTTTTTTTGGATTAATGTATCACTTTTTTAAAATAACATTGTAACGTTATTTTATTATTTCTCTTCTGGCGAAATAAAACTATAAACTAATCCAGCCAAAACAGCACCAAGTATTGGAGCTGTCCAAAACAACCAAAGCTGCTCTATTGCCCATCCACCAGCAAAAATAGCCTGACTAGTACTCCTAGCAGGGTTTACAGATGTATTAGTCACAGGTATGCTTATTAAATGAATAAGAGTTAATCCTAAACCTATTGCTAATCCAGCAAATCCTTTTGGAGCTTTAGAATGAGTAGAGCCTAATATAATCATTAAAAACATAAAAGTCATTGCTACTTCAGTTACGAAAGCAGCAACTATATTATATCCATCAGGAGAATGCTCCCCATAACCGTTAGCAGCAAAACTACCAATATCAACCCCATCTTTACCTGTAACGATAAGATATAATACAGCAGCACCTACAATACCACCAAATACTTGAGCTACTATGTATGGAAGTAATTCTTTTTTATCAAAGCGACCTCCAACAGAAAGACCTATTGATACAGCAGGGTTTAAATGGCATCCAGAAATATGACCAATAGCATAAGCCATTGTTACTACTGTTAACCCAAAAGCTAAAGCAACGCCCGTAAAACCAATACCTAATTCAGGATACGCAGCTGCCAATACAGCACTTCCGCAACCGCCAAGTACTAACCAAAATGTTCCGATAAATTCAGCAATTAATTTTTTCATGAGTTTTAAATATTATTATTAATTAGTAAGCAATTTTATTAAACTAGAACACTAAAACAATTACAATCAAAAAAATTTATTGTTAATATCGATGAATGGTAACTAAATATTTTAGCGTAACCATGTATAATAATTAAAGCTACAATTAAAAAACAAAAAGTAGATACAGTAAGTCTGTAAAAATTAGATGTATATGTAGTTGTTTATAGCATTTTAATGTTGAAATCGTTTAATTTTTTTCAATTCACTATAAAAATGTTCTTTTTACCCAATTTTTGGTTATATAAAAAAGCAAAAAAAATATTTTGCAGTAAATTCATAAGAAAAATGGCATGAAATATAGTGTAGTGATGTTTCTAAATTCTAGTATCAAAATAGACAAACCATAGTTATAATATTTATGAAATAACCTGTTAGTATAAAAATAATTCTACCAATTTTTTAAAAACATAACATTAATCTAATCATTAATTCACAATGATTAAACATATATAGAACACATAGGAAGTACTTTTAGATTGTTTTTAACCAATTAAATAATAACCTTAATACACATTATGAAGCACATTTCTTTTTTTATTTTAAATCATTTAAAAAATGTATCTTTAATTACATTATGTTTTTTTTACACACTAATAACTAATTCTCAAACTACTAAAATTAATATTAAAGAACAACAATTCGAATTGCCAGTAGACAACAATTTTGACAAGAAAAACGATTCAGAAAAAACCTTAAAATCCTTTTGTAATTTTGGGGATATTTTGATATCAAGAGCAATATTACCCTCTGCCAGTTTTGCCGATGGACCTACATCAGGATTATATATAGATCAAGGTACTATCAACCAACAATCCGTACCATTTATCAATAAACAACCAATACAAGGGTTTTCTGCTGTGCTAAACAATTATGATGGTACTTTCATGGCAATGACAGACAATGGGTTTGGCAGTATAGAAAACTCTTCTGATTATAACCTGCGTATGTATAAAATTAAACCAGAATTTAAATCAATAACAGGCATAGGAAACGGTACAATAGATGTAGTTGATTATATAGAATTACGAGATCCTTTTAACTTAATCCCTTTTGCAATAACAAATCATTTCACCTCAGATCGAATACTTACAGGAGCTGATTTTGATATAGAATCTATGCAAAGAACAGCTAATGGAGATTATTGGATTGGTGATGAATTCGGACCTTTTATACTTCATTTTGATAAAACAGGAGTTCTATTAGACCCTCCTTTTGCACTGCCTGATTATGATAACCTAGGAAAAGAATTAAGATCCCCTCAAAATCCTTTTAATGAAGAATCAAGTGCGATTAGAGTAATGAATGCAATTAGATCCCATGCAAAAGCTAATGGAAGCCTCAAAAATCCCGTTATGTCTCCGTGGTATGTGTTGCTAGACGATGACGATGAAAACACGAAAGCTAGTGACAGAGAAAACCCTCCAATAGGTTTTAAAAAAGCATCTAGTGAACTTTTTAATGTGTCCTCATTAAATCGTTCAGGGCATTCTGTAGTAGTGTACACTGTTAATGATCTAGAAAATATGAATCGCTTATTAAATTTAGGGGTTCAAGGAATAATATCAGATCGTCCTGACTTATTATTAGAAGCAATACAAAATTTTGATAAAAACAAAGACGGTAAACCAGATTATATAGATTCAGACGGATTAATTGATATCAATTTGTTTGATGCACAAGGACATAGGGGGGCTAGGAATTTAAGACCAGAAAACACACTTCCTGCAATGGAGGCAGCATTAGATTTTTTGATGCCTACACTAGAAACGGATTGCGGAATTACTCTTGATGGAATACCCGTATTAGATCATGATCCACACATAGAATCTGCAAAGGTTAGAAAATTAGACAATTCGTCCTATGAGTATGAAGATGAGGTTTTACTAAAAAACGTAACACTTTCAGAAATTCAAAACACCTTTGTAGCAGACAAAATATTAGAAGGTAAACCATATCAAACTAATGATTTAATACATTCTCCCGTTTCTGTAGCATTCGCAAAGAAAAACAATTTAGTTAACCCATATGTAATGCCATCACTACAACAATTGTTTGATTTTGTCGAATTTTATAAAAATTATTATAAAAATGGAGTAGGGTATGGTCATATAGAAGCGAATAAAAGATGGAAAAATGCAGAAAAAGTTCGCTTTAATGTAGAAACCAAAATTAATCCTCGCACAGATAAAGATGAAAGAGGAGTTGTATTTGCTGAGCGCACTACAGATCCCGAAACATTTACGAAAACCGTTGCAGATGTAATAGTCTCGAATAATTTAACAGAACGTGTAGATATTCAGAGTTTTGATTTTAGAACCTTATTAATAACTCATAAACAATACCCCGCTATACGTACCGTATGCCTGTTTGGAGACTTTCCTAAAGTAGGAAATATCGGAAGCGGGGATAATTTACAAGATCAGAATGGTCAAAACACACCGTGGTTAGCAGGTTTATATTGGCCATATCGCCAAACAAAATTAGATAATCCTTTTAGAATTAAAACAAGTGGAGGTTTTGAGGGAATGGCAATTACCACTGATAATAAAAAGTTACTTGCTTTATTAGAAAAACCAATCATAGACAGTGACACCTCTAATTTGGTTATTCATGAATTTGATATTAAAGATAAATCTTTTACCGGAAAAAAATATCTCTATCCCATAAGTGAAAAAGCTACTGCCATTAGTGATTTTATAATGTTTAGCAGAAAAAGAGGGTTAATAATTGAGCGAGATAATTCTCAAGGGGATTTAAATGGTTTCAAGGCAATTTATGAAATAGAATTAAACCAAAACAATGAATTCATAAAGAAAAAACACAATGTAGATCTTCTGAAAATTAAGGATATTCGTAAAATTTCTGAACCAGGGCTTGATGGGGATATAGGTATAGGCAAAGATTTTGCTTTTCCATTTGTAACGATAGAGAGCATTATAGTCTTTAACCCTTTTTTAATAGGGGTACTTAATGATAATAACTATCCTTTTAGCATTGGGCGACACGTAAAATCTGGATTGCCAGATGATAATGAGTTTATTTTAATATGGCTTGATCAGCCATTAGGCAATTATTGGTGTCCAGAATATGAAAAAAACGCCTTAGAATTAAAACAAGAGATTGTAGTGTTTCCAAACACTTTTAGCAACCAAGTTACGTTTACCCAAGCCAAAAAAAACAAACTAATAAATAATAATACTATATCAATAGATATATACAGTATCAAAGGAGATTTAGTCCGAAAATTAGTCAATAAGAAAGTTAATAAAGATAATTTTTCTTACATCTGGGACGGAAAAACAGATAGTGGATCTCAGGTCACTAGTGGAGTTTATATAGCTATAATTGAAATAAATGGAACCTATATAAAGAAAAAAATACTAAAAAAATAACTTTATATAACCAATTTTTTTAATTAACTTAACTATAAATCTTAAAAAGCTACCTTAATATTAATAAGGTAGCTTTAGATTAAAATACACTTAAAACAAACAACTTACCTCCTGTATTATAAGGAGGTAAGTATTGGGGAAAACAAAAAAAGTAAGGGAAAAATTGTAATTGGAATACCTTTCAAAGATATAAAGGATAAAGGATAATAGGATACGTATACACTTCATAATTTAGACGTGAAAAGTGTATATTTTACTAGTTTTTTTATTTAATAATCTGTTTATTAGTGTTTTGTACTTGATTTTATTAATAAAATAAAACATTTTTTTTAACATAATTATTGCTTGTTTAGTAGTAATACTTAAAATATCTGTGTAAATTATAGATGGTTTTTAGCAGAAATAAAGCTAAAAAAGACATTCAAAAGCAAATAGAAGGATCAATTATATCGGAGTAGTTTAAAATATAAGAGTAAAGTTTACTACTAATACCGTTAAAAACACCTTATTTTTATATAGAAGCAGATAGGAAAAAAGAATATTTTATAGCAGTAAATTCATAAGGAAATGGTATAAGATAGATAATCATCTCAAATGTAATATTTAAAAAAAGTAAAGGAGTCACTACAATGAGTGACCCCTTTGATTATGTTAAAATAATTTGGCAAAACTAAAATTTATACCCTACAGAAAATTGAAATACAGAGTTTAGAGAGCGGTCATTATATTTTTCGTTTTTATCTTTTTTGTCCACATCTAATAAACCAATATTATAACGTCCCTGTAAGAAAACACCCATATCTAGTTGATAACCAACACCTATATTAGCTCCTAAATCGACTGTAGATAATTCTTTTTTAATATTTAAAGATTTTGTTTCGGTTTTACCCGTAGCAAGATTAGTTTGTTTAACATCAGCCTTAGCAGATAATAAAAATCCTATTTGTGGACCGCCTTCAATACTAAGCCCTTTAGTTACATAGTATTTTGCCATAATAGGAATGTTTAAATAATCTAATTTAAATACTGATTTAAAATTAAAACTATTATCTTTTCCTTTGTCTATAAACCCTTGTGGTGAATATAGAATTTCAGGTTGTATCGAAAATTTTTCAGTAATAGGAAATTCCACAACACCCCCTACATGAAAACTAGTTCTTGGTTTTAGGCCATCGCTATCTTTTACTATAATACTACTTAGATTTAATCCAGCTTTTGCACCATACCTTATGGATTTTTCTTGAGCTATTACGGTATTTGATAAAATAACTAATAATACTATTGCTAATAAATTCTTCATTTTTTTTGTTATTAAGATTGTTTGAATTTTTTTATTTTTTAACTTCAGTATAAAGTCGAATAAAAAAAGGTATACCCTTAGTTTGAAATCAAATAAAGATATATATAAAAAACAAACCACCATAGAAGGTTATATATTTTTGATACTAGTAATGTTTTAGCAGTTTCAATATGCCAAGTGATAAATTTTGATAAAAGGAAAAAAGCAATTCTATTCTAGTGATTTTTTAACAATAATAAATTTGTTAAAATTTGAGAACTGATTAAGTAGTTTTTACTTTATAGAAGTACTAGTATATAGAAAATACCATAAAATCAGGAATTATTTTTAAGGACAGTAAAAAACAATAGTCCTCACACGATTCGATCCTGTTTTATAATACTTACATGTAATAATGCGAATAAAATGCTTGTATATAAAAGAAAGGCTTTACCTTTACTTAAAATGTTGTTAATTTTATTTTTGAGGTAAAATATTATCACTTAATGAGTTAATTCGATTTATGGTATAAGCCTATAAATAAAGGAGTAATCCTATTTGGTTAACAGTTTGTTTTTTTTATACCTTAGCGATATTTAACTTAATAAACCTAAAATATTTATGGGAAATAAATCTCAAACTTCTGTTAAGAAAAAAGGGAAACCAGAAAAATGTATCTCTATAGAAGAAGCCAAAGAGTTACAAAAAACATGGTGTGATACCAGAACACATGAAATCCACAAATGTGTAGGATTCGAAGATTCTAGACAATTTTGGTGGAGTGTAGAAGAGTTAGAAGAATACCTTAAATATGTTAAAAAGAAATCTAAAAAACAGGGGATATTAAATCCTGGAATACGATTCTTTTTTGGAGCATATCCAAAATCAAAATGTAATGCAGGACAGGGGCATTCTACTCTTTTTTTAGCACCAACAGGAGCGGTACCAAAAAATTTAGGAAAAGGAGATGATAGTAACGAAGAGGAAGAAGAGGAAAATCCTAATAATTATGAAATAGAACCTTTTAATAGAGGGAATGATGATAAACCCAAAAAAGATTACTAATTATTATTATGATTCATCATTTTATTATAATTAATGTATTTGAAATAGCTGCAGTTGTTTCAGGAATCTTTTATACCGTAAAAAATAAAGAAGATATTTATTCTCGTTATTTTGTATACTTCTTAATGTTTACGGTATTTATAGTTGAATTAATATTTGGTTGGTTACCTGGATTAATTAAAAAAATTGATGCACTCAGTTTCTTAAAGGATACGATTTTTACAAGTAATCAGTGGACTTATAATATTAATGATTTAGTTAGTTTTTCGTTTTATTTATCTTTTTTTGCTTTTCAAATAAAATCCGATAGAAATAAAAAAAATGCTTTTGTAGTAATTATTCTATTTTTGATTTCAGCGATCATAAACTTATTACTTACAAGTGTTTTTTTTGAAGGTATATCTTCATATATATATATTGTTGGATCGTTATTATTGTTTTTGTTCATTAGTTACTATTTTTTTCAATTATTTTTATCCGAAAATTTATTAATTTTTTACAAAACAATTCCATTTTATGTGGCTATAGGGTGTTCTCTTTTTTATTTGTGTGTTACTCCAATATTCATTTATGAAAAATTCTATTTTGAATCAATAAACGTTGAATATAAAAAGATTCATAAATTATTACTTACTCTAATAAATGTTTTTACATATAGTACTTACACAATAGGTTTTATAGTATGCTCGAAAAAGAAGAAATCTTATTAATAATTTATTTTACGGTAATAATATTATTTTTTATAATATTTAGTATTATATTTTTTGTTGTTTTTCAGAAACGAAAAAACAAATTATTACTAGAAAAAATAATAGCAGAGCAACAATTCGAAGATGAAATATTTAAATCTAGAATAGAAATACAAGAACAAACACTAAAGCACGTAAGTTGGGAGTTACACGATAATATTGGGCAATTGTTATCCACAGCAGTGATGCAAATCAATATTATAGGAACATCAATAGACAAAGTAGCATCAGAATCTTTACAAGATGTTAGAAATCTAGTAGGAGATAGCTTACAAGAAATCAGAAATCTATCCAAAACATTAAACCACGAAGTAATACAAAACATAGGAATAGAAAAATCTATCCAAGTAGAATTAACAAGATATGAAAAACTAAATTTCCTAAAGACAGAGTTTGTAACAACAGGAGAACCAGTAGAATTAGACCAAAAAGAAGAAATTATTTTATATAGAATAATCCAAGAATTCTTTTCTAACACAATAAAACACGCAGAAGCATCAAACCTATACGTAAGTTTGACGTATACCGATCAAAATCTAGTCATAGTATTAAAAGATGACGGAGTAGGATTTGAAGAAGAGTCCGTAATTGCTAATTCAGGTTTACTAAACATGAAAAGTCGTGCCGCTTTAGTTGGAGCAAACATAAACTACGAAACAGCACCTAATAAAGGAGTGGCATTAACCTTAGAATATCCATTACTTTAAAAACCTAAAACAATATAATCCCAATTCATGAAGGAAAATACAATAATCATTGTTGACGACCATCTTCTATTTGCGCAATCTCTCGTAGCCTTAATCTCTAAATTAGATGGATATAGAGTAGTAGATGTTTTTAAAAACGGAAAAGAGTTAGTTGATTATTATGAAAGAAAAAATAAACCACCAGATTTAGTTTTATTAGATATAAAAATGCCCGTAATGGACGGTATTAAAACCATAGGATGGCTAAAAACAGAAAGACCTAGGCAAAAAGTATTAGCTCTTACTATGGAGGATGATGAAGATACAATCATAAAGATGGTTAAGTTAGGAGCAAGGGGGTATTTATTAAAGGATATTCACCCAGATAACTTCCAATTCGCTTTGAGGATGGTTATACAACAAGGATTCTATAATTCTAGTTGGGTTAATGATGTACTAAATAATTCAATAACAGAGAACGGAGGAGAGAGTAAAGAAAATGATGAAGAAATAATACAAACATTAACAAAAAAAGAATACAGCTTTTTAATGTATTCATGTTCAGAATTAACATACAAAGAAATAGCTGTAGAAATGGAATTAAGTCCTAAAACTATAGAAAACCATAGATTAATGGTTTATAGGAAGTTAAAT
>CAVYIL010000248.1:0-21342 GCA_963768325.1 uncultured Flavobacteriaceae bacterium
TAAAAAGTTCTTCTGCTTTTTCATCCTTCTTGTAGTGGGATTTTCGAGAAACCTTCAATTTAGATTTATGATTTCTTCTACAGTGGGAATATAGAGTGCTATAAACAACTTTTTCCTTCAAGTGTTCTTCTATCAAATGCTGGAGTTCAACATAAGATGTAATTGTAGTATGCTGGTATTTAAGGTTTTTAGAAATAAAAACAATAGCTTTTTCTGAAATCGTCCTAGTATTATTACCGCCACTATGAACGCTAAGAAAAGAAGAAAAACCTTCATTAGAATACCTTTTTAACCATTCGCGGATTGTTTTTTCTGTACGCCCTAATTTCTTGGCTATATCACTTTGAAATACGTATTTTCCTTCCTTGACATAAAGAAGTGTTTTTATACGATCTTTCTTTAAAATTCCTTTTGCTTTGGAATACTCTTGTGTTAGAAAATTTAAACTTTCGGTAATGGGTATTGCTATTTTCTTAGGCATCCATAAAGAAAATCATTATTCTAGTAAAAAAAAAATAATAAATGGTATAAGATGTTTTATCACAGTAAATTCATATGAGAAATGGTATTATAAAGTGTTTTAATTTCAGTATTCTTTTTTATTGTTATAGAATCATGAAACACTTTTTTTATAATTAGTTCATCTATTTTATCTCCTTCTCTTAACTTATGTAGTTTATCATCGATTTTTATCAATATTAGTTTGGATTTACTTTTATGTCCTCTGATATAGCCGTAGTAGTTTAATTTAGGCCATTCTGTATGTATAACAGGTTTTTTTATACTCTTTTTTTTATCAGATTTTTTAGTCGTTTTTTTAGGAGACACTTTATTTTTTTTAATAACAGGAGTATGTTCTAAAAAGGGATCTCTAGCTATTTTTTTTAACTTAAAAGTGTCTTTTGAAAAGTTAAAAGCAGAAGTATTGATGATTTTACGGTTTGCAGAGAGATCAGAAGCCACTGGATCATTGCCTATAAAATTAAAGATTTTATTAAACACAATTGCCCAAATTACTAGCATAAAAGCTATTAATACACCGTTTATAACTTTTTTACTCATTTCTGTACAGTTAATTTTCTAACCTCACTTGGATCACTTTGATTTGTAGCATCGTCAATGGTTGTAACTCTCCAATAATAATCTCCATTAGATGAAAAAGTATATTCTTGAGAAAGATTTTTAGTATCGAATGTTTTAATAATAGAAGTAAAATTAGTATCCGATGCTATTTCTAATTTACTAGATAGGGGAGATTGTACCTCTCCTGTATCATTTCCTAAGTTCCATGAAAAAGCAACTTTTAACTCCGTTTCAATTTTATTATTGTCGGGAGATCCAAGGGTTGGTTTATTCGGTTTATTTGTATCAAGAAAGAACTTTCTTGTAGAGAACTCTGTATTACTAGTGCTATTAACAGCTTTTACTTTCCATGTGTATATGGCATCCTCACTTAATGTAGTAGGACTAAGCGTGTAACTGTTTTCAGTAAGATCATCTTCATTAATTTCGGTTGTAGTTTTTCCTAAAACAGTTTTATCAACTTCTAATTGATAGGATTTTGCAACTCTAATTTTATCCCAAGTTAGTATAATGGTGTTTTTATTGGTATACATATTATCCGTAGGAGCTGTTAAAAACACTTTTTGATTATATAAATCTTCGGATATAAGTACAGTGAATGGTATTGGTTCTGAATAGGGGGTATGATAGGCAAAATTTTCACCACGCACTTTCCAATTATATTTCCCAGGATTAAGAGTATAGGTAAAGTCTTTAACAGTTACTAAAGAATCTAGAAAGCTTACCTCTGTTTTTTCTTCTGTTACCTGTACTCTGTAACTTTCTACGTTTTCTATAGCATTCCATCTAAATTGGACTGTATTACCATGAATGGTGTCTTGTTTTTTGGGAGATATTATAGTTACTTTTTCTCCTGAAATATCTTTTTCGAATACATCATCACAAGCTTTGTTAAGTAAGCATATGCATACTAGTAGCGTTATTTTAATTAGTTTTTTCATAATTCTGAAATATTATTTTTGCTCTTAACTTATCTTCTCTAGTTTGGTATTCTTTTTCTTTAGTAAATGAAACACTAACAATGTTGGAATAATTAAAATCTGTTTCAAAAGAATACACTAGTTCTAATAAAGAATTAAAATCCCCTTCTACAATTAGTTGATTAGAAATTATTGTAAATCCATTACTTTCTGCAATATGGATTTCTTCTAGATTTACAACACCAACAGTATTATATTGTGTGCTATAATCTAATATCTTTTGTTGTATATCTTCCGCTTTAATACCTTGTTTACCAATGATTCTATCATAAATTGCTAATTCATTCTGTAATCCATCAATATCTTGAGAGGATGCATTTACATAGTTTAGTTTCTCTTCTAGTTCTTTAACTTGATTATAGGTTTGTTTGGTGACGCTATAAGATCTTTTATTTGCAGTAATAAATAAGAGAACCGATAGGATTACTAAACCAATCAATTTTTGTTTATATGTGATGTTTGTAAACACTATTTAATAATTAGTTTTAAAATAAATTGTCCCTTATTTTTTCTGTTCTTACTAAAATCCAATATTTCTATTTTAGAAATCCATTTTAGTGACTTTAATTCCTTAACCCATGAGTTTATGGGTAAACTAGATTCAGAATTCCCCTCAATCAAAATACTATTGGTATCAAACAATATTTTTTCAAAATTTTTAATTCTCTTTTTGATAGGATTTACCTGTATACTAGTTAGACTAACTGTATTTGGTACAGAATTTACGATAGAATAAAGATAATAGGATAAAAAAGCTTGTTTTATGATACCAGATTCCTGTAAGATTAGTGCTTTATTCTGTTTTTCAACTTCCAGTTTTTTAACCTGATTAAACGTATTATTTAGATTATAAAGTTGGGATTCGTGAGAAATGTATCTACTCTTATAATGACCAAGTAATAGGTAACTAGCTAATAGCGAGGTTAAAAAGAAAAATCCTATAAATACGGCTACGGCATTGACTATTTTTTTTAGTTTTAATTCTTTTTTATGAACTGCAATAAAATCATGTTCATATTCTATATTTTCAGCAGGATAAACATGTTGTAATAGTGTAGAGAATAACGGAACCTGAAGCGGATTAATTTTTTCTTCTCCAAAGATGTAAGTCTCCGTATCGGTTTCATTTTTAGCATAATCAATCAAAACAGTATCCTCAAAAATCAATTGATAATCACCCGATAAAATCACCGATTGATGTATTAGGTTTTTAGCCATTATCCCTATAAATGGACCAATACTATAATCGATTATAAGGTATTTATTATCCTTAAATTGTTTAAAAAAAGTATCTATTACTTCTTTTCTAGCAATAGCTATAAATTTATTTTTATCCTGTAGAATTTCATAAATATAGAAATCATCAGGTGATGCATTAAATAGTACCTCTTTCAGATAATTTCTATCGGCGAGCACTTTTTTATGGATAATTCCTTTTCCAGAAAAATTAAAAAGTATTGGAGTATTGGTGTCTATTTTAGATTTAACAACCTCATAATCTTGCGTCTGAAATGAAGAAGTTATCGAAAAATTTTCTTTATTTTTTAAAACAAGCATTACCTCATAGGTAGGAGTATCACTAATTCTGACACCAACTATGGCAAATTTTGTTTCCTGAAACAGGTTTATATTTTTTATTGTCTTTAGCATTAGTAAACTACAGAAGGTTTAATAAATACGTGTAATTTTGATTTTTCTTTAGACTTCTTTTTATGACTAAAAAACCATTTTATTATCGGTATTCTTGATAAAATAGGGACACCAGATCCAGAATCTTCTTTTTCTAATTCATCCAGTCCACCAAGCAAAATCATTTCTCCATTTCTTACTCTCACTAAAGATTCGAATTGTTGTGTTGTTTTTCCTGGTGGTGCATTTTTTCCAGCCCGACCTAAAAAATTACTCTTCTCTACCACGATGGTTAGCGTAATTTGTTCATCTTTAGATACAAAAGGAGTTATGTTAAGGCTTAAATTAGCCTCAGTAGATTTCCATTGACCAGATTCTAAAATATCATTCTTTAGACCATTTTGGATAATTCTATTATTTTGTTCAAAATAGTAGCTAGTTTCTCCAATAGATAGCTTGGCAGGGTGTCCACTCAGGGTTGAAATTTTTGGAGTAGATTGCATCTTAACAATAGAATTGTTTTCTAGTGCTTTTAGGTTTAAATAAAAGTCTTTTGTCACTTTCCCTAAATTAAAAATCCCAAACCCGTTAAAAGCATCTATTAATTTATTAATCGATGAAGCATTTAGATTAACATCACCAGTAGGGAACAGAAGGCTAGTTTTTGTTTTAGAATCCTTATTTAATCCAGCAGTTATTCCTGTCTCAATAGTATGTCCTTTTTTGTACTGGGCAATTAATACTTCAATCAGTATCATAGGCACTACTTTGTCAATTTGTTTCACATACTCTTTTAGTTCGGCAATTCTAGGACTAGAACCAGAGGCTATAAATCCATTTAGTTCTATAAACTCTTTTAATTCAACATTTTCTGTTAGATTTTTGGGTAACGTTTCCAATACCGTTTCAATAGTTCTATTTTCGAGTTGAATAAGTTCGTTGCGTCTTGGATATACTGGTGCAAGCTGACCCCCCTTCCAGCATCGATCAAAGAGTCAAAAACTAACTGACGTTCTGACGCATGCTGACCCCCTAAAAAAGAGATAACATAGCAAAATAGGTTAGCGATTTTAGTATCATCTGTTGCTGATTCTGGAGTAAGTTGACCCCTTTATGCTATAGGATTTATTTTATTCTGGATAAGTTGACCCCCATAGTTTTGTAGGGGGTAAAACGAAATGCACATAAAATAATATTATTAAAAAGGGCAAAAAAGCCTTTAAAATTAGCCCCTTCGGGCTTTTTTTATTTGATTTAATAAAATAAACGAAATGTCTATAAATACCATTTGATACCACTTTATGACCATCATAATGGTTATAACTATATTTTATTACATGGAAGGACTTGTTTCGTTACAATAATATCACTTTAAACACTTATTAATGTATTACTTACAATCTATTAAATCAATAATATAGATAAAAATATTGATTCAAAATATTTGTCTAATATTGATTTTTGGTTATTTGAAAAATTATTAAAAAATTATTAATGGATATATCGTTGGGTTTACAAATGGATTTACTTTTTGAAGCATTAATATATGTTAAATAGCCCCCCAAAATGTATTAAAACACGTTAAAATTAATTAATTTCTATATTAAGCTAACCCCCATTAACACCATGTACTGCTTTTATTTTTTGTAAACTACTGATAAATAGACATGTATATATGATTATCCTTTAAAGCGATCGATTTTTGTATTTTTCAATGTTAAAAACGTAAATATATTGAGGTTTTAACTTGTCGATCGTCTGGGTGAAATTTACTTTATTTGTAATAAAATTTAATTAATTTTTTACCCCTAAAAAGTTAAGATGATTATGAATTATAGGATAATAGTCATTTTTTTGATTTTGAAGATTGATTCTATCTATAAGAATTAATACTTTAGTCAAATAAAAAAAATGAAATGAAAAATGTTATAATAGTACTCGTATTAATATTTATATCTCTAATTACCTTTAGTTGTGAAAAATCGAACATCGATGAAGAAACCAATAATATTGAATACCAAAGCTCAGAAAAAGACGACACAACATCACCAGGAGAAGGTTCAGGAGATTCCGGTGGAGGAATATATTAAGAAAAGAGCAGTTATGTTATTTATTTTAACCATTGGATCTATTATTGGCTTTACTGCGCCAATGGTTAATCTTTTTTTTGATAAACCTCCAGAAATTGAAATGACCTTAAAGGAATTAAAATCAAAAAAGAAAGAACGTTTTTTTATTGGTAAGTCTTTAAGAGAGCTAACTAATGATTTTAATGATGGGTTAATTAGTAAGGACACATTTATCGCTAAAAACAAGTTAATTATTAACGAATTTAACATAAAACATGATGAAGTAATTGAGTCAAATACAAAATATCTAACTACAATAAAAGACAAAGAGTATTTTAAATTTAATAATTTTAAAACCTTTATTTTTCAGTTAGGTTTAATTATTTCTTTATTAATATGTTCATTTATAATTTTATTTCTCTCAATTTTTTTTGTTAAAAATAAGTTATCTAAACTAATTTGTTTAATATCATGGGCATTAATTACTACTCCTTCGATATTTTATCTTTTCTGGGTTTTCTATCCTCTGAATAATTTACCTAAATTATATTATATTTATACTTACTCTTTAATTCTAGTTGGGGTAGTTATATTTATTATGACAATTCATAAAGCTTTATTTAAATTTATACTTAAGAGGGTGGAATTAAAAACTAAAATAGCTACTCTTTTAAACCTAGTTTCAGTAATTCGACATGATCATTTTTTTAAATTGGCAAAAAAATCAATTGATGGTCCACTTTCTGAAGAAGAATTAATACAAGATACTGATAACTTAGATAAAGAAATATATTCAAAATTTGAAAAAATAATCTGATTGAAAAACACTAATAAACATACTCAAAAAGAATTAATTAAACAATTTTCCCCCTTTGGTTATAATCAGCACAATGAACTTGAGAAATTAAATAAATCCCTTATTAGTTATCTTAAAGAAAAGTTGATTAAAAAAGATAAATTACAGCAAAGTAAAATATTAAAATTACAAAAAGAAATATTAGAATCTAACAAATCAATTGAATTTGATAGTAGTAGTATTGTAAATAAACTATGATGTTTTTATTTATTACCTTTGTAGTGTTTAATTAATAAATCTTGCGCTATTGTTTTAATCCATAATTTAATAGCAGAATTTTTAAGCAATCTTTCTTCATTCTGTATAATATATGCTGCTATTTCATCATCACTAATATCTTTACCATATTGATTAAATAGTTTAATTTTATGATCCAAAACATTAGTATTTTCACTAATAATCATATTACCGACACCCTCATCTAACCAAAGTTTAGAAACCCCCCTCTCATTACTCAACCAAGTAAACAAGATGTTTAAAGTAGCTTTTCTTGGGTTTTTAGACTGTCCATTTAATATTTTATTTATTCCAACTTCAGTTAATGAAGTTTCAGCAGCTACCTCATATGCAGTTATTTTAATTTGTTTAAAAACAAATTTAATTCTATCAATTAACTCTAGATTGTTGTTCATTATTAAATAAAAAATTACAGCATAATAAAAAAATATTTCATAAAAATACATAATTATATTGTTATATACATAATTATTATGTATTTTTGTACCACTAATATGGTGCAAAAATATGAAAATTAATTTAAACCCTTTGACTTCTCAACAAATTGAAATACTAAAAAAGGAAACGAATTTAGCTGGCATTTCACGTAAACATGATATTCCTCCTGAATCAAATTATATATACAAACTAATGAGAAAGGGAGCAAAAAACAGAAAGAGCAAAGGATACATCATTTTAAAAGAACTGATGGAGTTAATAGAATCATTTGAGAATAGAAAATAATTAAATTATGAGTGAACAAGTGTATAAGTTTTATGATAATGAAATAGGTGTTGCTGTTCAATATTTAATATCTGATGGAGATAAAAAGAATGAAAGCCTATCGTTAATCAAATATTCAACTTTAAGAAAACGTATCAATAGCTTAAATGCATCTGAGAAACAACTAAAAAGAGCATCTTTAAATTCCCCTGCACTTATAAATTTTAATTCTTTATGTACAGAGTGGAGGTCGAAATTAATAAACAAATTCGGCAACCCTCCTGAAAAGATTAAAGAATCTATTTTCAAACAAAACTATAAGTTGGATGATAAAGCATTACAATTTTATACTTCATTTAGATTGCAAAATAACCGAAAATTAGATTTTAATCTAATAGATAAATATGTTATTCAAGCCTCAGTCATAAACACTATTCTAAATATTAAGGAAGATCGTAAAACTTATGCTAAAGCGCTAGGAGTTGTAAAACTCGATATTTGGAATACTTTAAGCAAAGATGTTAATGCATTTAATGAAGTAGATCATCAATTACCAACCACAAGGGATTCGTTAAGAAGAAAAGTAACAGCCTATCAAAAATATGGTTACGCAAGCCTTATATCTAAGAAATTACAGAACACAAACTCTAAAAAAACCAAAACCAAAGAGCAAACAGCATTACTCGATGAATTGATTGCTAAACATACAAATCTCGATAATGAAATTATATGCAGTCTTTATAACACTGTAGCTGAACAATTAGAGTGGTCTAAGATAACCCGTAAAACGGTATCAAATCGTAAAACAAAATCAAATCTAGTCACTTTTGCTGGTAGAAATGGTACAACTGCATTAAGTAATAAATTGTTGATGCAGCATAAACGATTAAAACCAAGTTCTCCAATGTTGTATTGGACTTTGGATGGTTGGGACGCGGAACTGTTATATCAAGAGGTTAAAATTAATAAAAATGGAACAAAACAAACTACATACCATAACAGATTGAATATAGTAACAATATTAGATCCATTTAACAATTACCCGATAGGTTATGCAATCGGAACACATGAAACACCAACACTAATACAAAAGGCTTTAAAAGATGCCTTTAATCACTCCAAAGAACTATTCGGAGACTACTATAAACCATATCAATTACAATCTGATCATTATTCTATTAAAAAACTCAAACCATTTTATAAAAAATGTACTAAACATTTTACTCCAGCAAAAGTTAAAAATGCTAAATCAAAGGTAATAGAAAGATATTTTAGTACAATTAATACTAAGTATTGCAAGCTATTTGATAATTGGAGTGGTCATAATTCAGTAACAGGTAGTGAAAATCAGCCAAATGATGAATATCTATATAAAATCCGACACTCTTTTCCTGATAAACAAGGATGTATTCAACAATTAGAACAGATAATACAAATTGAACGCGCCAACAAACTAGATGAATTTGTAAAAAACTGGTCAAATACTAGAGATGAGCATAAACAGATCATGAGTAAAGAAGAATACTTTTTAACTTTTGGAGAAACTACAGGCTATACAAACAAATTAAGAGGTAACGGACTCAACATTACTATAGAAAATACCATTAAAAACTATGATAGTTTTGATTTAGAATTCAGAAAACACGCTCACGTAGATTGGAATATTTATTATGATACAAATGATCTTACTAGTGTGTTAGCTACTAGTCCCAATGGTGAACTTAGATTTTTCTTAGATGAAAAATATATTGAGCCAATGGCATTAGCTGATCGTATTGATGGAGATGCTAAAGAAGGCGCAAGAATAAACCAATACAACAAAGAAGTTTTACATTATATATCTGATGAAAGGGAACAAAATATAAATACAATCAATAACCTAATTACTGAGAATCCCCAAATAAAAGATACTCTACAAAAATTGATAATCCCAGATCAATTCGGACAGCATAAAAATTGTAAAAATGATGAACGATTAACTAAGGTTGGGCGAGATGTCTTAGAAAAAGGACAGAAAACACAAGCCATAAAAGATGAAATTAATTTGCAGAAAATAGTAAATAAATATAATTCTGATCGAGTAAACATAAACGAATACATATAGTTATGAAAATTGAAATAAAACGCGAGATAGCAGAAGAATTAAGAAGGTATATGGATGCTCATAAGCTTTCGGCTCTTGATATAATCAGAATATGTACTATTCCAAGAGCACAACTATCTGGAATAATTAAAAAAGATTCTGATTTTATGTATTTATCAGGGCAAAGAGGTAGAAAAAATATACCTACACATTGTTTTATAAAAATCGCTGAATTAATAGGCTTTTTGATTGACAAGGAACACTGGAAAACACAAGTTACAGATCAAACTAATAATGTACTAGCTTATTTACAGGATGCTAAAGAAAATAGTTATACCAATGTTTTGATTGGTCAAACTGGGTGTGGTAAATCATTCACTTGTAATCTTTTTGCAAAAAAACATCTTACAGAAGTTTTTATAGTTACAGTAGGTAGAAGTGATACAATAAAAGACCTTATAAACAAAGTTATCAGTGCTATAAAATTAAGAACATCTACAAGATCAACAGGAGCTAATCTTCAAGCTGTTATAAGTCATCTTAAACAGTTTCGGGATACTGGACGTAAACCGATGTTAATTTTTGATGAATCTGAATACTTAAAACAATCCTCATTATGTGCCATTAAAGAATTTTACGACAATTTAATAGGCACCTGCTCTATTATTTTAATTGGTACAGAACAGCTCATTAAAAATATAGATGTAATGAAAAAACGAGATCAAGACGGAATCCCTCAGTTTTATCGACGTATTAAGTTCGGTATTAAGCGCCTACCTGTGATTGACACATCTTTTGATTTATTTATTAATGAAATTGAATGTAAAAACTTAAAATTATTCTTAAGACGCTATTGTGAAAACTACGGGGAACTACATGATATATTAGTTCCTTCAAGAAGAGAATCCGAACGATTAAAAGAGCCTTTAACACTTGATCTGGTAAGACGTGTCTTAAATCTTTCAACAACTCAATATCCTTTATAAATCTATATGAAACAAGTATTAAGCTTTGGTAATATAACTAATCAAAAAATTGAGAGAATTCCATTTGATGGAGAATTTTATGATGCCTTTAGAAGTCCTCAAAAAGGGATAGTCTGGTTTATTTGGGGTAAATCAGGATCGGGAAAAAGTTCTTTTACTGCTCAATTAACTAAAGAATATGCAAAAAATCAAAGAACGTATTATAATCCATTAGAAGAAGGTGTGGACAATGCGGATTTTATTGAACGAATTGAAATGCTTAAAATGATTGATGTAAAAGACAATTTTTGTGCTCAAAAATTTAATTACGATGAATTGTGGAAATATTTAGAAAAACGTAACGCACCTAAAACGGTTGTTATTGATAGTGCAAAGTATTTTTTTAAAAATTTTCAGCAATATGAAGACATGTGTAGGAATAAATTTAAAAATACAACTTTTATCATTACAGGGCATGCCGAGGGCAATAATCCTAGTAGCCCACTAGAAAAAGACATTATGTTTGATGCTAATCAAAAAGTTTTTGTATCGGGATATTTAGCAAAATGTAAAGGAAGGACAATAGGGGCTAATGGTGGTAAATATATTATATGGGAGGAAGGGTATAATAAATTAAACGGCGAACAAATTCATAAAAACGGTAAATAATGAAAGCACATCAAATTTTAGATATTCCGCAAGATGATTACGAGATTATAATATGGAACCTATGGATGGTATGGTGTTGCAAAAAGAGTATAACACCTGTAGAAACTCAAAAATTACTTATAAACCAACAGTTATTTGATTCTTGGCAAAATAAATATAGTGCCATTGAAAAGAATTTTAAAATCGAAAGTAAAAAATTACCTGAGATATTAGATACATTAAATGTGACAATTATGTTTCTGAAATTTGTTTTAGAAATTCATAATTATAATCCCAAATCACTTATAAACCTAGCACTTAAAAATGACAGAAAAACAAATTGAAAGAAAAATTGAGCAGTTAGATTTTTGGCTATCTGCTAATCCAAGCCACCCAGATTATTCAATGATGATAGGTGACAAAAATAAACTCATTAAAGAACTTTTAAAAAAACAACAATATGCCTAATAATCAAAAAACCAACTTTTGTAAAGTATTTGTCATAGAGGATGGAAATCAAATACTATATAAGACAACCCTAAATGATAAATGCGAAAAAGAACTATGTGTTTCAACAGTTATCCGTGGCTTTGAAATTTCAGTTTCTCTCTCCAATTTCATTGGTGAAGAGAAAACTTTGTATGAAGAATTAAATAAAATCACTCAAGAATACGCACAAGAAATGTATAACAGTTTTAAATCATTAACACAATAATCATAACATGGAAATAAGACAAGAAACCATAGAGGAATTGGAAGCAAAACTAACTAAGCTAAAGCAAAAAAAAGCTTTAAAAGAAAAAAGAGCCAAGGAGCAATATATATCCAGTAGAGATAATAACGCCCAAATATTGGTACACAAAGCTATTATATTAAATAATCAATTAACAGAATTTAAAAAAGAGGTTGAAAAAGTAATGCAGTACCAAGCAGAGGAATTGGAAAAGTATGGAGAAATGCGTAGTAATAGTAAAGGCGGTTTTTCTATAGTAAACACTATGGATACTCATAAGATTAGACGTACTCGAGACACCAACCCTACTTGGGACGAACGTAGCCAAAAAGCCGTAGAGCTAATAAAAGACTTTTTGCAGGATTCCATCAAAAAAAGAGCTGAAAAAGAATTTAATTTAATAATGAGCTTCTTAGAAAAAAATAGTGCAGGAGACTTAGAATATCAAAAAGTAATGACATTATTAAGCCAAGAATCAAATTATGATGATCCAAGATGGAAAGAAGGGTTAAAGCTTCTTAGAGAAAGTTATAAAATCGTATTAAAAGGGTATGGTTATAACTTTGAGTTTAAGAATCCAGATGGTAAATGGAATACCATACCATTAAACTTTTCAAATATATCTACCATAGAAAAAGAGGAATTTAAACCACTTTAGAATCAAAAGGAACGCAGTTCCTTAACAAGCTAAAGCCATATATAGTATCCTATATTATTAATTTAAAACCTAAAGACCATGAAAGTATTAGAACCACTATTAATAGCATTTGTTTTATTAGCCTTAAATCATGTAACAGCACAAGAAATAATAAAAGAAGTCCAAAGCTATAAAACCGAATCTGGTATAAAAATAAAGACAGGAATGTATTTTACGATTCTAGAGGGCGATCACCATAAAATCAAACCTTCTAATTTTTGGGATATACAGGGAGGAGGTAAATTATCAGCACCCTTAAATCTCTTTAGCTATTTGCGAGAAGGTAACACGTATCAAATCAAAAAAATTATTAAGGTAAAAGGAGTACAATCCACTAAAAAGCAAATTTTAATTGGTTTCAAAAGTGATGCTAAAATGATCTATGTATATGTCGATGATGCATTGTCATCAAAAGAAATTAAAATAATGGAAAGAATAGACATTGATGCTATTGTTAAAATATAATAAAGCAATTGTTCTGCAAGATCGGTAATGGTTTATACGGGTTCGATTCCCGTCCGATCTACTAATCTAAAAATCGAAACAAATGTTAAAAGAACAAAGAAAATATGCCCTAAAAGTACTTAGAACAAAGAACGTTTGCCATACAATAGATTCTGAACATACCAAGGAAACAAATCGCTTTGTGGGGTATACATTATATGCAGATAGATTACCTAAAAAAATAAAAGACAAAGGATATTACTTTTCAAAAAACACTAATGTAGAGGGCTTAAAAGAAGTATGTGCCCCTTCTTATCCTTGTACAAAAACCTATGGATGTACCAACAATTGCTGCTGCGCATAACCGAAATAAGATGGAAAACACTAATTATTATAAATACGCTTTTTTTAACAAAACCAATACCCAACATAAATATGTACTATCCTTAGCTCATCAGTTGGGTTGGACAAAGGAGCATCCCAAATGGGGAAAAGTAACAAATTTAGACAAATTAGGGCATTTTATAGCGCATAGAACACAATCTAAAAAACCATTACTGAAACAAACAGTAATAGAATTACAAAAAACCATTTATGCCTTGGAACAAATATTATGATAAAAAATATATAACAGTCCTCCAGAAAACCTGTACCCATCCCAACATCTTTATAAAAGTTGTTGGGGGTTCGTGTACAGTTGAAGAACTGGTAGACTTTTGTCCTACTTGTAAAAAAATGTATAATTATAGAATCGATATATAAATGACATTTCAATACTGTTTAAATATCCTTAAAACCAATACGTCTTTAAAACTAAGTTATAAACGAGGACGATTTTATAAGTTAGAAACCATTAGTGGAAAAGCTTTAAATGATGTGCAAATTAAAAACATTCATAAAATTATACCACCTACCACAGATCAGGTAGATTTTTATGCAATGGAAATGGAGGGTAAAGTAACGTATGAAAAAGTAGAAAAGAAAATAAGTAATTACACTCAGTTCTTACAAGCTTGGTTTTCATTTTATGAACAAACTATGGAAATAAAGCCCAAATTTACTAATGTAGAAGGTAATAGCCTAAAACAAATAATTAGCTATCTAACTAGTAATACAGGCAGCCAAGTAAAAGCCTTAGAAATGTGGCAAACCTTACTTAGCTTGTGGAATACCTTAGATGACTTCCATAAAAGAAACCCAGACTTGAAATATATTAATAGTAACCTTAACCGTATACTTACCAATGTCAAAAGAAATAATACCACAACAAAAGGAGGCATTAGCGACGATTACCTTAATGCAATTAGGGACGAATTATGCTCCTAATTCTTGTTTACAATTATATAGGCGACATACAACAGTGGTAAGTGCCATGCATGCAGATGCCCCAAAGCTTACTGCACTAGTGCGTCAATTTGGGGAAACTAAAATCATAGCCTATATTAAATTGTGGTTAGTAGATTTAAATACAACCCTCGATCTAAAAAAACCATTAAACGAGAATCAAATAGATCAAATCGCATTTGCTATTATTGATACCTACAGAAGTCTTAATTTAGCGGAAATCAACCTTATTTTTACCAATGCCAAGTATGGCGAATATGGCGACTTTTACGATCGTATTACTATGCCTACGGTTTTAAAATGGTTTAAAAATTATTTTGAACAAAGGTGTTCCTGTGCAGCCAATAACAGTTATCAAGAATCTATACAATACAAATCATATTTTGGAAATGCTCCCAGAAATAGCGAAAATTGGAAAGAACAATTGCAAAAAGCAAATCATTACCACCAAAAAAGGGTCGAATTAAAAGAAACTGAATCTCGTATAAACACTATTAAAAATCAACAAAAAAGCAATGAATAACTTAACTAGATTCTAGTTTATATACAAAATAAAAAATTAAACATCTCACCTATATGATAACAAATTTTAAAAATTGGACACATAAAATGTTCTTAAATATTCTAAAAAAAAGGACTGAAGAATTTAAAATATCTTATCGACTCATTGATGAATCACTAACCAATAACGATCAATTTTGTGGTTCTATAGAATGGCAAACTAGACCATACGTAGGAGACAAAATATTATTAAACAAAAATATTCCATTAATACAAAAACCGAAGGTTTTCATTATTGAAGAAATATTCATTAATGCTACAGGGTACTCAGGTATTTGCAAGGGAAAAGTACAGTTACTTACTAGTGAATACTACTAAATTAAAATCCATTTTAGGAATTAAAAAATAAGCCACTTTTTATACGAGTGGTTTTTTTTATACTTTTACATAAATTTTAACCAGCTTTATGATGAAAATAATAGTATTCTTACTCCTAACAGTAACCTCTACTTACGCACAAAATATAGAATATATCAAATCATTGAATGCAATGGATAGTTTGGTAGCTGCAAAGTTTGCACAAAATATCATTGATAATACGGGTAAATCTTATGAGTTTTCAAGAACGTATTTAAACGTAGCTAAAGATGTTTGTAATTATCTGTATAAACCCAAAGGTTTTAAAGGTTTTTGTGATGAATATTGCATTACTATATCTTTTGATTTTAATAAAAAAGGAGTATACTATTTTTCAAGTATTGATGCTAAGTTAGAAGATTTACTCCCAACTTGGAAAAAATTATTTTATTCTAATGCTACCATGGAGCTAGTAAATAATTTTGATTACAAAAGCACCCATTTTAAAAATAAAGAAAACCAGTTAAATTACTACCTATATCCTAATGAATATCAGGCTAAAATTAAAAACTCGTCTTGGTAAGCTAAATAACTAATCTACATAGTAGTAAAGATAAAAAACTGTTTTAAAAAAACAGTTTTTTTTATATCAAAAAGTAGCTATATTTGTGACATGTTGGAATCAAAAATTGCTATAGGTAGAAAAAGAAACACCCTTTTACGATATAAAGATATACTTACCGATTTTCAGAATCACAAAACTGAAGATATACCTACAACGGTTGTATGGCGTAAATACATTTACCCAAAATATCATATAAGTCGTACTACACTTTATAATATTTTAGCTACACCCGTAAATAAAGAATTAAAAGAGGTTAAACTAAAACAACTCACATTGTTTTAAACGTTTTGGATCATAGAAGTATATACTACATTATATTCTTGTATGCCATCATCCCTTTTTATGCGTTTAAAAGATTTACGAATCAATTTATTTGTATTTTCTTTAGGAGACCATCCATGTAAAGCTTCATGTATAGATTGAATAACACCCCAAATACTCCAAGCAACATCTTTTTGTTTTTGCGGAGCTTTATAACTGGTGTTAGTAAGTTTTAAATTGGCAATAGTAATACTAATAGCAATAGGAGCTTGTTGTCTATTATGTGGGGTATTATTAAAATCCCTGCCAATATCACTATATTCTGCATCTGTAATATCTATTAAAGCAATAGGCCACTTAACGGGCATATTAGGGTTATAATAATCGATCTGTCCCCAATCTTCATCTATATAGTGAAGCTCCTTAATTTCTGCTAAACGATTTTGAATACTCTCAAGTATATTTTTCATTGTCTATTGATATGTTTTATAAAGTGTTTATTAATATGTATTAGGTTTTCTTTTGTAACACCCTCTATAAGTTTTTTTACTTTAGGATGATCCCCTATAAACTGGCGTTGTTCTATTTTAATGGTTTTACCTATTGGCATTAAGGCTAGGTTTTTCCATTTTCTAGCCTCACTAGTTAAGGTATCCTTACGTTTACTATTGCCTTTTTTATTTTTAGAAATGGCATTACTGGATTTATAATACATTGCCCAAAAATATTTTTTCATTTTGGCAGTTACTTTTATCTCGCCTCCTTCATTATGGACACTAGCATAGGGTACACTACTTTGATAACTAATTTTATTCCCAGTTAGCTTAGAGGATATAGAACGGCGTAAACTACCTGATCGCATCATAAGTGAGCCCTTACGATTTGTTATTTTAGTACTTGGCCACTTTTGATTAAAAAAAGCTTTTCTTTCAAAATTCTGATCGAATTCATCGCTTAGCTCTACTTTGATATCGGAAATAAGTTTTTTTATAAAATCGGTACGCATTATTTTTTTGTATTTTTGTTAGTATGAAATCATACCCAAATATTAGAGAATTAACAATTTTTGATCTAACTGAAGACAAACAAATCCTACAAGAAGAATTTGGTATATATGAAACCAAAGAGGAGTTTATTAAAGGGCTATCCATAGAACGTCGCATTAGAGATTTATTGGATTATGCTAAAATCACTAATGATACTGCTTTGCATGAGGCAGTTTTTAGAGATTTTAAAAAAGAATTACTTACTTTTGGTTTTGAATAAATTTGAATTTTCTTTAAAAATATCTTCATAACTTTTTTCTGTTCTATTGATTGCTAATTGTACTAATCTTTTTACATTTTCTTTATTAATCTCCATAGGAGTGTGTTTTAGTATGGCATTTGTTAGTCCTTCTAATTGTTCATTATATGGTTGATTTAGTAGGTGGTTTTTAACATCCTTTAAAACTTTACTTGGATTTGACTTTGACTTGGTAATTAAAAAGTCAAAATTACGTACCATTGTATTATAACCTGTATTTTCGTAACTATTCACCCGAAATAAACAGAAATGGATTATTTGTCAACAATTTCTGATTGCACTAAATTTTTATTTTCAAAAATCATCTATTTTATACACATTGGTTTATAACTATGTGATATCCTAATTTCTATTAATTTTGATTGTTGTGTTTGGTTTAAGATCTTCGTGAAAACAATATTTTTTGACTGATAAGCAACATATAAATAAGCTATTACAAGATTTTGAAATTCTTACGAAAGAGAATTTAAAATTACAATTACGTATAGCTGAACTAGAATCAAAACTGTCAAAATATGAGAACCCAAAGAATAGTGCTAATAGTAGTATAGCTCCATCCCAAGATCCTTTTAGAAAAACCAAAAGTTTGAGAAAACCATCCAAAAAATCTCAAGGAGGGCAAAAAGGACACAAAGGCAGTAAACTAAAAATGATTGAAACTCCTGATGCTATTGTTGTTCACGATGTAAGCCAATGTGTCGTATTTTCTCTATTCTTGGTTAATTCGTTATGTTCTAATTTTCCACCTAATCTTTTCATAAAAATAGGTAGTTCCTTTCTAGAAACGAATTCATTAGCAAGCTCCATATAACGTACCTGTACGCTTGTTAGTCGTTTTAACTCTCTTGTATGTGCATTATGCATTATTTCATGGTGCAAAGTAGATATAGCAATTTCCTGATCTTTTGTTGTTTTTTCCTTTTTAAAAATAGTATTAAGTCCAGCCTTCACATTTTCCATAACACTTGATGTTAAATATATATCTCCTTTTAGGGTTGTATACCCATTTACCCCTCTTTTTCTAGTAACTTTTACTTTGTCATAGCCATTAGCAAAATATTCTGGATATTGAATTGCAAATTGTTTAAAGTATTCGCTGACTTCTTTGTTTGTTTTTAGTATTCTAGGAGTGTTTAATATTTTCTTTTTTACAGTTTTTGATCCTTTAAGTTTTTGGTATGGGTGATCTGGAGGGAATAGGATTTGATCCTTACCAGGATTAAAACGAAATATGGCTAATTTGTTTTTATTGTTCTTATCAATTTGAGTAGTAGCAATCTCCCCTTTTTCAATCGCTTGATTAGAATCACTAGTTTTATATTTCTCAGGTCTTACCTCAGTAGCTACACATCTACATCGCCATCCATTAGGAGGGTAAAAGCTTGACCAAAACGGATCGTTTGCAGCAAGGGTAATACTATGTAGTGCCTTGTGAGAATCCCGAACACGATCATCTGAGGCAGTACGATATTGCAAATAATAATCCGGATCTATTTTTGACCAACGATCCGCCTGTTGTGCTGAAGCTATAGCAAAGTCGTACTCCGTCTCAAGGTACGTTTCATTATAAGTGGTATTGATTTTTTGAAATTCTTTTTTAAATAAATGTTCTGGTTTTATTTTACCGTTGTTATCTAACAATAATCGTGAAGCTTCAAGTAATTGTGCGTGTGTTTTAAGCCCTGAAAACAAAAAAACATCTTCTTGCAATTTACGTAAAAGTTCCCCCTCGACAACTGCATCCTCAATAATGGTGTTAAACACCTTATAGGTTTGTTCGACTGCGTTTTTATATTCGGGTATTTTTATAATATCTTCAGGTAAGTAATTTTTTTGTTTGTATAATTTTTTAAAAGCTTTTTCAAATGCACTTAAAACAGATTTAAACGGGTTTTCTTTAACCGATAAATACATTATTTTCTTTTTTTTACAAGAAGTGCAACCGCTATCATACAGGTAATTTAATCGTTGGTGTAGTGCCCCAAAGTAAGCTTTAGGGCTTATACGAAAAAATCAGCATCCAGATTTAAGCTACTCTTATTCTGAAGTTGTTTTTTTCCCGTTACTTGTATGCCAAATTTATCTTTTATCCATTCTGGATCTACATCATAATGGGGTAATGCCTGCGTTGTCATTTGCCATAGTACTTCGAGGTTTTCAGCTTTCTCATATGCATAGGTAGTACCTTCGGTTACTACACCTAATTTTATTAATGCTGGTATAACCCTTGTATTCCAATAACGCGCTACCATTTTTATATCACTCTCCACTAATGTTTGTAACATTTCTTGTGAAGATTCATCTTTAGAACGACTCCCATTTTTGGTATCTTGACCAATGATAGCCCCTGTAATAGTCATAGACATTTCACTATTACATAAAGAAATTAAATTTTTATAAACGTCTCCATTAGTACTTACCCCTTGCGCAAATTCAAATTTTTCGGATTCATCAATAATAAACCAAGCCGCGGCTCCCATATCTCGCATCATTCGTTCCCCTCTACTTAATGCTTGTGGGTCGTGTGTGTTTGTTTTTAATACCCTTGGCGGAATTCCGTAAATTTCGCATAATTCTGACCAACAACTTTGTGCAAACCTTTTAAATAGTACATGAGGTACTGTATTATTTAAAAGCCCTATACTTTTAGGATCTCCAAACTCTAAAACCCAAATTCCATACTCCCGTTGTTCTCGGTATTTAATCCCTTTGTCTTCGGTATAATCAGGATATAACACGCCTTCTATGGGGTCAATATTTTGTCGTGGGATAAGTTCCACTATAAGTTGATCCTTTTCATTTTTTGAAAACTCAATTAGTGAATGCCCGTAATATCGCGTATCCAGTATATGGCGGTTAATATCAGCAACCCATGTAGTTTTCTGTATTGTATCGGTTAATTCTTTATCAATTTCACCCGAGCTATTTTTAAGTATAAAAGATTCTGAAAGTCCCTTTAGCCTTCTGTTTTCTATTTGAGAGGTAAGCAATCCATCAATTATAATTTCATCATATAGATTATACAATAAGTGCCGTTTTGGATCTTCTCCTTTTTTAGCCAAGGATAGTGCCCTTTTCCAATCTTTAATATCCTTACGGGTTTGCGCAATAGATTTTGGGGCTATTTGCCTTGCATAATTAGTGATCCCTTGTGCCCTTGTGCTTTTAGAACGTTGGGTGACCACTTTTTTAGTATGATTTATTTTTTTTTGTCTTCTAGCCATTAGTAGTCGTGGTTATATTTTTGTCGAGATCCGAAACGAATCCCGTTTTTTTCTTTTTGTTCCTGTTCTTCTGAATCTATGGTAGGTAAGGTACTCAGGGTAACCTCTCCCTTTGCCAATTTATTAAACCAGTCCACCGCACGATCATACCGTTCTTTGGCTTGTTCATAGAGAATATCAACATTACAGAGTTGTATTACATGCCATTTTGCTAGGGTTACACAAGACAATACGATTAAGGGATTTCTATCCCTACCCGTAGCCGTAAAAATAGCCTGTGTATCATATACGATACGACCATCTAAAAAACCAAAAGTATTATTAGCCGTTAAATAACTTTTTGCCTCCTCCTGAGCAGCAGCCATAGCCATTAAAACAATATCATCTTTACCCTCAGTGATTTGTTCAATTTGATAATCATAAATTGTAGTGCCTAAATCTTCTTTATTTAAAAACATAGTTTACCATTTTCTTGTGTTATAACTCCCCACGATATAAGAGCTTTGTTTTTGGAGGTTACTTTTTTGAATTTTAAAGGTGCCCCCTTCTACAAGATCGGGACCATCCATTCATCTGGATTTTTCATCGACACAGCGATA
>CAVYIL010000249.1:0-11174 GCA_963768325.1 uncultured Flavobacteriaceae bacterium
CAGAATATCTATAATCTGATTTCATACGCCCTCCTACAGCTTTTACCCAAATTAAGTGAATTAAAGAGCTAACAACACCAAACACCCAAGGTTCAGCATTATAGATTGCTTGATTAGGTGCAATAATATTCTCATTATTATTTAAAAAATCAATAGGTAAATAATTTCTACGTGAAGAAGATACCGTTGGAATTATAATAGAATTTTCAGATTCTTTCATCTCCCTAAATTGATGTGGTCTTTCTGCAATTTTATGAGTTCCTTTATCACTGCTGGATAATCGAAAACTCTTAACACCTTCAATCCTTTTCTTAATAAAAGGAATAGAATTAGCAAAATTTAAATGCTCATCTGTTATCCATAAGGAGTATCTTTTCAAACCTTTTAAAAATTCCTGTGCGCCTATAACATTTTTCAAAAGTATTGAAGCAGTCGGATACTCGTTTAACAGCTTGTTTTTTTCTTCAGTTGACAAAATTAAGCCTCCTCCATCAATAGCCATATTACCATACTCCATTTTGGGAAAATGCGATAAAGTTTGAGAGTTCTTAGTAACAAATAAATCACTTCCTTCTATTAAATATGGACTAATGTTCTTTACTTGCTTTGTTGTTTTATCAGAATATAAATATTTAGTCGTATTTTGAATATTACGAATTCCAATAATAACCACGATAACTCCTGCATTTCCTTTAGCACTATTTTCCCATTTAAAAGATGTATGAGCAAAAGCTATTTCCAAATTCTTATTCAAAATATGTGGCCATAATAAAGCTACTAATTCTCCTTGACAAATTGAGTTAGTTGAAACAAATGAATACTTTGAATGACTTAAATTTTGAATAAATTCCGATGCTTTTAAAAACCAAGGAAAAATGTAATCCACTTTAGAGCTTTTACCATATTTGGAATACACGAATTCAATATCCTTTTTCTGGTTAATATCTTGCATTCTCGCTCCCAAATAAGGTGGATTACCTAAAATATAAATTTCATCGTTAGGAGTCTTAGGACAGGTGTCTTCCCAATTTAAACGGGTCGCATTACCTTGCGTAATATTACCTGCTTCTTTTAGTGGTAAAATATCTTCTGCTTTACCATAATCGAGTAATTCACTTACAAATTCTTTATTCATTTGGTGTTCTGCTAACCACAAAGATAAAATTGCCATTTCGTGTGCAAAATTGTCTAATTCTATACCATAAAATTGAGAGAGTTTAATTTTAGTGTATACATCTGGAAAACCTAAATTAAGTTGATGATTAATTTCATAGATTCTTGATAAAATCTTTATTTCTAAACGGCGCAATTGTTTATAAGCAATAATTAAAAAATTACCACTACCACAAGCAGGATCAAAAACTTTAATTTTTGCAATCCTATTGATGAGTTTTGTTAGTTTTTTTACATCATTAAAATTCTTTTCAAATTCCTCATTTAATTTGTTTAAAAATAAAGGATCAATTACCTTCATAATATTAGGAACAGAGGTGTAATGCATACCTAAACCACTACGATATGCAGGATTTACGACTGCCTGTATCATAGAACCAAAAATATCTGGATTGATTTCGCTCCAATCTAAATCGCCACACTCAATAATTATTTTGCGTGCTTCTTTAGTAAATTTTGGCGACACAATTGTATCTCTAAATAAACCACCATTCACGTAGGGAAATTTATTAAAAGGGTTCGCTTCTTTGCTATTGTCTTCTGTATTTAAAACTCTGAATAGCCTATCTAAAAATGTATGTGTATCGTTTCCATCTTTTTGAGTATGTTGCTCTAATGTATCTGTAAACATTCCCTCGATAGGAAAAATGTCGGTATCTTCTGCAAAAAAGCAAAAGAGTAAACGCGATAGAAAGACATTTAAGTTATACCCTCCGTCTTCATAGATGTTTGGATTTTCTGTAACTAAAATATCATAAAGTTTCGCCATTTTGTATGACGCTTTTCTATCTGCATAATTCTCATTTTTTTGAGCATATTTTTCTTGACCTGCCCAAGGTAAAAAGAAACCAAAGTGTTTATGAATTTCAAGAATAGGCGTATCTAATGCTAACCCTGTTCTTATATCCTTTGCTAATAATGTTTTATAATCTGTTACAATTACAAAGCGTGGATTGTGTTTTAATGAATTTATATCTTTTGTTAATTCATCAATAGTATTTAATAATGTACCCAGTTTTACTTCTTTAAAAAGCATTTTGCTCTTATAGAGTACTTCTCCTTCAACTTTAGATAAGTTAAAATCCCCTTTCTTTAAACGTGTAATAGATGTTTTAGAAATACCATAGGCTTTCAGTAAGTCGAATACAAATTCTTCTTTATTGAAATTTTCAACTAATGCTGTTACGTTTTTTTCTATTTGGGATGTGTTCATACTTCCAAAAACTTAATTTTTATTTTTTAAAGAGTAGTTGTTTTCTCATTTTTATATGTATCATCTTAATCATATTTTATTCCAAAATCAATGATTTGAACATCTATGATATTGTAGCCTTTTCTATAATAGAATTGCATAAAATTCGAGTTTATCAATTGCCATTAGGTAAATGCGTTTTAATCCTTTGTGTTACTACTTCAATTATTTCATATCCATCGGGTTGATGTCCTTCTGTAATTTGATGTGCTACACTGGTTTTCCAAGCACGTTTAACGTTTGTTATTTTAGAATCATCAATTAAATCCTCAGGTGATTTGTATTCCAAATTTTTATGTTCCATTTTTTTAAGAAAGATGGGTATCACTATTTCCCAATCTTTTTTGGAAAATACTTGCGTTAAATGAAATAGATCGTAAAAATCCCTAGGCGCAGTATAAGAACGTTGTTTTAATGCTCTTAATTTTTCAGACACTACTTCATTAATACTATAACAACGACTTTGCGTTTCGCCTATTAGCGAATCGGAATACGGATGCATAATAGCCAACGACTCAGTATCTAATAGCATAACCTCGTCAGTGCTCACTTCCAGTTTTATTTTAGTATGCCAACGGTTAGACGATAACGGTCGCTGGTTTTTGGAATGGTTAGCTCCCCAGTATTTAATGTAAACCTGAAACCCTTTAGGCTCATCTTGAAATTTCAAAGATTTGATTTGATCGACTTTAAATTGAACACCTGTTCCTTCTTCAGTAATTTTAGCAATCCTTTGCAGCGTTTTTTGCTCTAATACAAAGTTTTTATTTAAAGCCGTGAAATCTAAATCTTCTGAAAAGCGGTAGTTTTCTATATAGCATTTTCGTAAACAGGTTCCTCCTTTAAATACCAGCTCATTCTTATAATGAGCTATAAACACCGATAGAAAATGTCCCAACACATAATCTTTATCTACCGTATCGGGGGGCACTTTCCATTCTAGAGCTTTTTGTATAATCTCTTTTTGTAAAATCATTTAATACTCGGTTTGTGCCATTTGTAATAGGTTTTCTTTTCTTATGTTTAATCGCAGTTTCCATTCACTTATAAATTCTCCTTGCTGTAAACCACCTGCATCTATTAAACTGTATCTTTTGTTTACTTGTGATTTAGCATAATTAATAAAGCTGTGCAGTTTATCCTTATGAAATAATGTTGCCAAATACCCTACGCGTTTTGTTAGAGCTATATTATCATAAGTCTTAGTGTATTCTATTAATTTATTGTTAGTTAATTTTACATTAGCAAAGGCTTTTATTACATCGGCAAAATCACCAGCATAACGGGGTTGATCGAAACAATCTACCAAGGTCATTTCTATATCGGTTATCGTAAAACTATCGTCTCCATACCCTTCTTGAATTATTCCTATATTTTTATTTTCTTTTACAGTAACAAATTTTACTTTAGAACCCAATATTTGTGTGTCTCTTTTTCGTTGTGTAGTTTTCACAAACACTGTATTAGGAAAACGTTCTGTCAAACGATGATGATGCAACGCTGACCAATAAGCAATTGTGCTATTAGAGCTTATATAAGTTGCCAGCACATTTACATTGTTATATTTGGGCTTGGCGTATACCCCTCGCTCTATGCGGTTTAGCAAGCCTTTTTGGTACAGGTTTTCTACCAACTCGTTGATATTTCTGATTAGGTTTTTAGGCAACTTCAGCCCCTTTAAATTAAAATAGAGGATTTCATAATCCTCCAAATATTTTAATAAATTTATTTGAGCTTCGTTTAAATTCTCTGATATGTATGTGCTTTTAGCCATTACCTTTAATGTTTCAATAAACCCTAAAAAACAGGGTCTATTGTTACACGAATGGTAAAGATAGTTTTTTTGTTTAAAAAATTACTGTTAAAATAAAAAAATCCCCTTTTTTATATTTAATTGTAACATAGTTACTCCTGAACAATTTCATGGCAACCTTCCTTTTTTAAGGCATCCATTTGTAAATCGATATTTTACTCTTGCGTATCCAAATTTCATATATAAGTTTACAAAACTCAATTCATATTAAAAAATTAAACTTTGATAAAGTAGACGAGTTTTATATACCGAAATAGCCCTAAATTAATAGAAGTTTTTAAAAACGGTATGGAGTTCAGCAAAACGGTCGTTTTACTGAACTGTGATAGGTTGTCCCTGATATATTATTTTCAATAGAGCCTTGATCTACCTATTATCTCGAATGGTTTTTTAGCTCCCATTTTTAGAGCTTCATCTTCAATGTAAGGAGTGCTATCAAAATCACTAGGAACGTCACCTCTATATTCTAACGAAACCGTTCCTTCAGTTATGATACCAGTTAGGGTATTTTCAACAGCGAAATCTAAAGAGTATTTTTTCATATTTTTAAAAAGGCTTCAATCTCCTAAATGTATATTATAATATATAAAAAAAATATTACCATTGGATATCAGTTATTTAAAGTGTTTTTGGCGCGATATAGCAACTATCCTTCCACTACCTCCTGTTTTTTTTCTTGATACCATTTATTGAATTGTCTAACCAGATTTAAATTAGAGAATTCATGAGCTCCATAATCAATCCATAGTGGTTCTTCAGCTAGAATCACATCTTGTGAAAAATTTGCAGTTAATTTTTTAAACAAATCTTCTTCGTCATGTAGGGAAACTAGGTGTTTATATGAGTCTTTCGACAAATCTCCTTTGAAAGGTTCTGGCTTTGAATTGCTTCTTATCGTTGGAACATATGCGTTAATAAGCTCTATTACGTTCTGTCTGTCTTTTTCTAAATAAGCCGTTACATATTTATCAAACTCGCTCTTATCCCTTTCAGCCCAAGCATGCCCTATATAACTAATTTGATCAGGAAACATTTCAAAAATTGAACTGTCTTTAGATTCTTCTAATGCTCTTTCAGTTAATATTTCGGCCAAATCTTGATATTGATCGTAATTGAAAAGTTTGTTTTCTTTTATATCTCCAGATCTAAACCAATTGTTTAGTTCATACGAAAAAGAAAACTGCTTTGGATATGTCATTAGTTCTTTTGCAAAATCGAAAACGTCTGATTCTTCTTTGTGATTTTTCAAAAGTTGGTATATAAAAGTTGCGGCTTGACTAAAAGGATTATCCAATCCCAGATTCATTATAGCACCTTCATTAGGCAATTTTTTGCTTATATCACAGATAGATTTCGCGATTTTTTTTGACGAAGTCCATGTGTAATCATTTTCTACACTTCTAAGCTTATGTAAGAGATTATCGGCAGTTGTTTTCTCTAGTAACTCAGTTGTTTTCTTTGTTATCTCCTCAATTTTTTCGGATTGTTCCACATATTCTAATAGTTTGTCGAACTCAACATCAGAAATATCACCTTCAATTACAGCATATGAGAAGTAGCGATCAAAGTATTTGGTTGACACAATTCTTTTCTGTGTGTACCATTCATTATGTGATTCGTTTGAAAAGTGAAGATTCTTAAAAGCAGTATCTAGGTTAGGAAATAGGTTTGAGAGCAAGTCTCTTATCTTTCGCTTATCCTTTTCGAGAAAGTCAGATTCAAGATTTTTAAAGTGCTTTTTGATAGACTCGATTTTGTCATTGTTTAGGGTCTGATCGTAAAAATTTTTATAGGAATCAATGAAATAGTCTGGATTTGCTTTAACAAAAGCATAGTGGCTGGGATAAAAAACTCTCAATGCTTCAATAAGCATAAGGTCAACCATGTTTACTTCTCCTTTCAACAATGGCATTGAAAATGAAAGTGTATTCCCAAAGCGAACTGCTAAACGAGGTGTTGAAAGTCTTGATAGGATATTAGTTGTGAATTGATATACGAAACGCTCTTCTTCTGGCTTAGATAACTCAAGATTGCAGTTGTTTATGGCATTATCAAGTAGCTGAAAGCAAAACTTTTTTAAAGCGTCAGGTAGTGCTTTTGGAATAGTAAGTGGTACTTGAATAATCTTTTCTAGGAAATTCTCACCCGCTTTTTTATCACCCGAACCAAATCGCTCTCCTATGGCCGAAGCAACCATGTCTTGGTCAAAAGAGAGTATGTAAGTTGTGTTTTGAAAGTCTGCGGTTAGCTTTACTAATCTGAATAATGAATAAACCTCTTGCTTGTCTAGGCGGTCTATATCATCAATAAAAATCACTATTTTTTTACCACTTTCAGAAATGAAATCGTCTACTCGATTTTTCAAACCTTCTAAATCAACATCAGCTAGGTTTTTGCCTATATCGCCAAAGTCAACACCTATTATTGAACCAACACTTCCATATTTTTCGACAAACCCAGCAAATTTCTCTATGTTGGTTGAGAGTTCTTGACCGAGTAGTTCAGTTACTTTCTTTAGGAAGTTCTTAATTAGACTGTCCTCATCGGCATATCTCCAAGGATTGAAAACTAGTGTCAGGACTTCGTCATGAACCTTAAGCTCTTGGTTAATAAAATTTAGAACCGAAGACTTTCCTTCACCCCAAACTCCAAAGACTCCAAATACCAATGAGTCTTGGTTTTTTCTTTCAACAATTGTTTCCGCTATTCTCTTTGAAAATGAAAAGCGCTGAAACGCATCCAATTCTTTGTCAATGATTGGCTTGTCTGTGCGAAAATGAGAATTAATTTCTTCAAAAGGTATTTTCATCTTTAATAGGGGTAGTGGAAGGGTAGCTGTCATAGCGTACCATGAAGCCCATAACTACCTGATATACAGGTGTAATATTTCAGAAATTACGCTCTAAAAAACTAAACATATATACACTGAATATCAATTGATTACAGAGATGTTTGCCGCTAATGCACGAACCCTTCCACTCCCCCTATTAGAAATTCCGAGCTTTTATAAGACTATTACTATTAGTCTATTTTTTTTTACTTATATTTGATCTTTGTTAACTCCTAAATTAATTGAAATGGCTATTCAAAAATTACGTCAAGCAAATAAACTTACACAAGCAAGGTATGAATTGAGCTTAGTAGAAAAAAGGGCCGTTTATTTAATAATAAAAGAAGTTCGCCAAAAGTATATTTTAACTGATGAAGGTCAAAAATCCTTGTTTGGAGATTTAATAATAACCTTTGACAGGTCTATGCTCGAAAAAGAGGCTAGTACAAGACCCGATGAGATGTATAAAGGCTTAGAAAAATTAAGGACTAGAAGTATTACTATTGAAGAAGGAAATATTTGGTTAAATGTTGGGTTCATTAATTATTCTAAGCATTACAAAAACCAAGGTAAAGTAGAAATTCAAGTTTCTAAAGAAATCCTACCTTATCTTGTTGAATTAGCAGGGGAATACACAGAATACAGTTTAACAGTAGCTATGTCTTTAAACTCTGAATACTCACAACGTTTTTATGAATATTGCGCCCAATGGAGAACCGCAGGGGGGTTTGAAAAAAGTATTGACGATTTAAGGAAGCATCTTTGTTTAGAAAAAAAATATATACAATATGGGGCTTTAAAAGTATACGTTTTGGAGACAGCTAAGAAAGAACTTAAAAAACTATATGACTTGGGGCAATGTGATTTGTATTTTAATTACTCTGAAATTAAAGAAGGTAGAAAAGTCGTGAAACTTATTTTTAAAGTTATATCTAATAAAAAAGAAAATAAACTATCCTTAGACGATTTACTTTATCAGGTTAGGACGCGATTAAAAACTATGTTTGAAACAGATAAAAAACCTAAAAATAAAGAGTTTATTAGCAAAGTAATGGTTAATTTAAGGTTAGAACCAGAATTATTAAAGCATTGTAATAGCAAACTTGAATTTGTAAAAAACAATCTTCCTAAAAAGGAGTGGTCACAATATATGCGCTTTGTTATAAATCAAGAATATTTAAATAATGATGAGTAATAAAAAATATACCGTTTTAGAAATATCACGTCAACTTGGCGTCAACTCGCGACAAGTACAAAGAATGCTTAAAGACCTTATAAACATTGAAAAAGGCAGTTATGTTGTTGATTATAAAATAGTTAAACTTTTACAATCTCGCGACAATCTCGCGACAAATGACGACATCATTGTCGAAGGCTTTACTCCTAAAGAATATGAAGAATTTAGAAAACGACTAATTGAATACCCTTTACTTAAAAATCATATTAAAACTATTCTTAACGAACTCGAGTATCATAGAAGATCATCCGATAGTAAGGATAGGCAATTAGAAATAATATTGCAAAACATTCAACAACGTAATTTCATTGAAGCTAAAGAGAAAAAAATAGAATAATAGGTTCGGTCACGCCAAAAGGGAGAATTATGCCACGAGATTTAATGAAACTCGTGTATTGGATAGGTGTACAAAGGTTTTTCAATTCCCAAAATGAGATCCTGAGTATTTTTTTAAGAATCGTTTAAAAAATAAATAAAAATTATTTTAGAGAATTATGTCCTCTTTTAAATTGTTATATAACATACAAGAATTACTCAATTTTATCAATTTCTTTCATTAATCTGTCTTTTTTGCCAATGGTGGTGAAATGATTTATTTAACTCGCAATGAACAACAAATTGCGGATGCTTGTAAAAACCTAATTAAAAATGCGGTTATCTGTTGGAATTTTTTATACTTGACTAGAAAGGTACAGCAAATAAAAGACCCTATTCAAGCAAAGGAGTTAATCAATGTTGCAAAGCAGAAAACTGTCAATACATGGAAGCATATTTATTTTAATGGAACGTATGATTTTTCAGATGAAAAATTGGAAGATTCTTTTAATTTACTTCATTCCCAAAATTATAACCTGAATATTTAATGGTTTTGGGAAATGAAAAACGTCGCTATCCCTATTTAATACACGAGTTTCATTAAATCTCGTGGCATAATTCTCCCTTTTGGCGTGACCGAACCTAAGTAGTCGTCCTATTTTATGTAAAAACCCTCTTAGAAACAAGAGGGTTTTTTATGTAGTTTTATTCTATTTCTAATTGGGCTTCAAGCCCCCTTCTTCAGAAATATATTCTTTATAAATATCTAATAGAGTTCTCATTCCTTCTTTCAATTCTTTCTCTGGATACTCTTTGTTGTAATTTTTATACCTACTACCATAAAATGCAGGTACGTGTTTCGCGGGTGTGGTATCTAGATCATTAATAAGCGTGTTTCCTATAAGGTCTAATTGCTGTAAGTCTGGCATCTCCCGTATAAACCCTATTGACTCCATATATTTACAATCTGTGATCTCTAAAATCTCTAATTCTGTAAGTTTACCAATAGGGCTAAAATCTCGCATTTTAGAGCAAAGTATAAAATGTACATACTTTAAAGTATCTTTTAAAGCTACTATATCGGTTATATCACTAAGACTTTGTGTAGCTCCAAAAACAAGTACTCTAATCTTGGTAAGAGTTTCTATTCCTTTTAATGATTTAATCTTTGCCCTTGTTAAATCTAAAAGCTTTAAATTGGTTAAACAGCTTAGTTTGGTAAGGTCTTTTTCGTTAAAATCAGAAATATATAAATGTTCTAATTTAGTGTCGTTTAACGCTTCTATATTAACAATATGTTTTTTAGACCAAACAGATATATTTAATTCCTTTAAAGGTTTGGGGAGTTTTGCACAGTCCAAAATAAAATCACTATCTGTAAATAAAGAAATTCCCAAAGCTTCTAAATTTGGCATCTCATAAATAAAAGAATTATTTGCACTTCCGTATTGATTTCCTATATCTAATCGGGTAGTATGTTTAAAAATTTTTATAAACTTTTCGATAAAAATATCGTCAAATTTACCTGATAACCGAACGATATATTTATTCTCTAAAAATTCAGGTTTAATGTTATCTAAATCTGATTCTGGTTTTATCATTAAATGGGTATACCCATCTGGTCCTGCTATATACATAACTTAAAATATTACTTTTTCAAATTCGGTTGGTAAATCGTATTTTTTAGCTAATTCTAATGCTTTTTCTCTTAATTCTTCCCTTCCTTCTTTTGAATTTAAATTAATCCTTCCCCCCATTGGATTTACTTTATTTAAAAGCCCTCTGAGTTTATTACTTAGTCCGTTTCCTCCTCCTTTTATTATACCAAATTTTTCTAAGATAACAAATTGCTCGTATATTTCTCGTTGGGGTCTAGTAGTTCCAGGCATACTATAAATAACCGACTTAGATTCTACTATATTTTCATAAAACCTAACCTTTTTAGGATTAAAATGTTGCTTAAGCCTTCTAAAAACATTGTTAGATTGTCCTATATAGTACTGTATATCTCCTTTTGCAGTTGTCATCATTAAATCGTACACGCCTTCTGCCTTAGTGGACTTAGTGGCTTTATACATATCCTTTGCCTTATCCAATATCTTAGCCCCTGTTACTGCGGATCCGAAAAAAGGTACCATAGCTGCAAAACTTAGTGCAGCTCCTGCATAATCCCCTCTAGCAAGTGAAATAACACCATTTAAACAATCGGCTATTTCTCCTACTGCGGGGATTAACCCTACTACATCTAATGCCGTTTGTGTAGCATCTGCCCAATCATCCCAAGAAACGGGTTTACCTGTTTTCTCTCCATCATATTCGTTTAGCGTTTCCCACACTACAGGTTTAGTAATAATAGGTGTTTTACCTAGTTCTGGGTGGTCGATAGTGGGTATACTCGATGGGTCTAATTTTGTGAAATCTACATCAGGAAATTCTTCTTGCGCTTCTGAAAGTGTACCCTCAAAACTGCCTACAGAATTTTTATAATACCATACGTCCTCCCCTCTGGATGCTACTTCTTTTACAAATTGACTTACTACCACGGTTCCTCGCT
>CAVYIL010000250.1:0-8434 GCA_963768325.1 uncultured Flavobacteriaceae bacterium
ACTTTCTATAAATTGCCCCACAGTTTTTCATGCTCTCCGATACTCCACTTAATGTTATGTAATACAAATGAGGTTAATGTCCCAAATATTTACTAAATTTGGGACATTAATAAGTGAGTAATGACTAAATCAGTTCAAACTAGAATTGAAAACGAGATAAAATCAATGAAAAGAGGGAGTATTCTATTCCCATCTAACTTTGATGATATCGGAAATGTTGAAGTGGTAAAAAAATCATTATTAAGACTTGAAAACAAAAAATTCTTAATAAGGTTAGCTCATGGAATATATTTATATCCAAAACAAGACAAACTTTTAGGAGCTTTATACCCTACAATAGAAGAAATAGCCACTGCAATTGCTAACCGTGATAAAGCACGAATTATCCCAACAGGTACAACAGCTCTTAATAAATTGGGATTGTCAACTCAAATTCCAATGAATATTGTTTTTTTAACTGACGGAGCTCCAAGAAGTATAGTTGTAGGTAAAAGAACCATAAAATTCAAGCGAACATCCCCAAAAAACTTGGCTGTAAGAGGAGAAATTACAAGTTTAATTATTCAAGCACTTAAGGAAATTGGAAAAGACAATACAACAGCAGCCCAATTAGAAAAAATTAAGATGCACCTTGAAAAAGAAAAACAAGAAATTATAGAACATGATGCTAAACTAGCTCCTGTTTGGATTTCAAAAATTATAAAGAATTAAATATGAAAGCGTTTATACAACTTAATAATAAAGATAAACTAAACATATTCAATCAAGTGAGTGAAAAAACAGGGTTTCTATCTTCTGCGGTTGAAAAGATTGGTGGGTAACTTTATCACTGAATATTATATTCTCTTTACCTTATTCTAAGCATATAGTTTTTAAAGGAGGAACATCTTTGAGTAAAGCATGGAATTTAACAGAGCGTTTTTCAGAAGATATTGACTTAGTAATTGATAGAAAGCATTTAGGTTTTGAAGGACAATTAAGTAAATCTCAGGTTAAGAAATTACGAAAAGTATCTTGTTCCTTTATTGGAAATGAATTTTATAAAGATATTAATGATGCTTTAATTAAATTAGGTGTCTCAGATTACGAATTAGTTGTTCAAGAAACAAAAGATACAGATACTGACCCTTTAGTTATTGAATTACGATATAAATCTTTAACAGAAACATCCACTTATTTAAGACCAAGAGTATTAATAGAAGTTGGTGCACGTTCTTTAATGGAACCTGTAGAAAATAAATCCATTATTTCTATGGTTTCTGAGGAATTTAAAGAACTGCCTTTTGCCGAAACAGAAATAACAATACCTGTTGTTTCTCCTAAACGAACCTTTTTAGAAAAGATATTCTTATTACATGAAGAATTTCAAAAAGACACTAAGTTTATAAGAGTAGAACGAATGAGTCGTCATTTATATGATTTAGAAAAATTAATGGATTCAACTCATGGAGTAGAAGCTTTAAAAGATACTGTTCTATATAATATAATTGTAGAGCACAGAAAGAATTTTAATGCAATAAGAGGAATTGATTATGCAAACCATATTCCTAAATCGATTAATATTGTTCCGCCAGAAGAAACAATTAAAGATTGGGAAAAAGATTATAAAACAATGCAAGAAAGTATGTTTTATGGAACTACTTTATCTTTTAGCAAATTAATGGAAAGCATAGCTGAGTTAAACGCTAGAATTAAAACAATGTAATGATGGAAGAGAAACAAATTAGGGAGGAATTAGAAAGAACCTTAGCGAATGATTCTAGTAATTACAGTAAAATTTTAGAATTATCTACTAAACTTGCGAATTTTGACACAGATAATGTTCGTTTTAGTGTAGATGCTGGGGTAGTGGAAGGGTAGCTGTCATAACGTACAATGAAGCCTATAACTGCCTGATATACAGGTGTGATATTTCAGAAATTACGATCTAAAAAACTAAACATATATACACTGAATATCAGTTAATTACAGAGATGTTTGCCGCTAATGCACGAACCCTTCCACTCCCCCAATATGTAAGAACTGTTATTGAAATATGCAAACATACTGAAACTAAATCTCTTAAAATAAAGGAGTTGGAAGTAAATGTGGATTCAAGTAAGTTTGCGGATAATCAAAATATAGATGTTTCTGAATTAGAAGAAATTTTAAGATTGATTCTTAGAGAAGATTTATGGTGTAAACTTGTTTCAAAAAAACTTAAGTTTCATTTCGGATACGATTATTATATGTATTTGATTATTTCAGATGATTTTACACTTTGGAAAGATGCAGTAAGTGATTCTTTATATATTGAAGATTTTAAGTCTCCTTATTTATGAAACAAAATAATGGAATAGCTACTAAATTTGTGACGAATAATTAAAGCCTATAGAGTTCTATGTATGAATATTGTCTTTTCCTAAAATAGTTGTAACCCTATTTTAGGAAAAGACACCGTTACATTTACGACGGCAACGTTCTTTTACATGAGTTTAGTTATCCACTGTCTGAAAGACCTAAAACGGTAGCAGATGATATTGGTAGATTGTCTTTAGATAAAAAAGAGGATACTTCTAATTTAATTACTTGGGTTTTTGAGGAAGGTACTTTTGTGCCACAGGCAAAAATAACAGAAGAAGGTACTTTTAGTATAATTTCGGATCATCTTGGAACACCAATACTAAGTTTTGATGAAAACGGGAAAAAAGTATGGGAGAGAGAACTGGATATTTATGGTAAAGCCATAAAAGGAGATAGTAATTTTATTCCATTTGGTTGGCAAAATCAATATTTTGATGAGGAAACTGAACTGGCTTATAATCGATTTAGGTACTATTCTCCTGATACTGGGGCATATATATCCCAAGATCCTGTCGGATTGCACGGAAATAACCCTAATTTTTATGCTTATGTGGGGTAGTGGAAGGGTAGCTGTCATAACGTACAATGAAGCCTATAACTGCCTGATATACAGGTGTGATATTTCAGAAATTACGATCTAAAAAACTAAACATATATACACTGAATATCAGTTAATTACAGAGATGTTTGCCGCTAATGCACGAACCCTTCCACTCCCCCATGCTGGAGTTATTGACAGATTAGGAACAGAATTAGTTGCTCGACAGGAAACCGCAGTTTCGGAGTTAGTTAAAAATTCATATGATGCTGATGCTATAAAAGTTACTTTAAAGTTTGAAAATTCAGATTCCATTGGAGGAACACTTTACATTGAAGATGATGGGCTTGGAATGACCAAGGAACAGTTAGTTAATGGCTTTATGAGAATATCTTCTACAGATAAATTACGCAATCCTCTTTCTGAACGATATAATCGAAAACGAGCAGGTCAAAAAGGTATAGGAAGATTTGCTGTACAGCGTTTAGGAGAAAAACTAACTATAACAACTCAAACATTAAAAGATGATTTTGCTCTTGTTTTAACTATTGATTGGAATAAATATCAAGGAGATATAGATTTAGTAAATATTACAAATAAAATAATTATTGTTCCTAAAAGAAAAGAAGAAGGAACAACGTTAAAAATTGAAGGATTAAAAGATAAGTGGACACAGGCTGCGGTAAAACGCATTTACCGATATGTTAGTGCAATCATTCAGCCTTTCCCGTTATCAGAACAAGAAGAAAGTAATAATGATACAGAAATTATAGATCCTGGTTTTAAAACTATTTTTAAAAAATTAGATAATGATAAATCAATCGTTATTGCTGATGAGTCAAGTATGGTTTATAATCATGCATTAGCAGAAATTGAAGGTTGGATTGATGATAAAGGGCTTGGAATATATTCAGTAATTAGTAAACAATTAAATATTGAAGAATATGGTGAAATTGGAAGTGACCCAGATGATATGTCAATTCCATTTTCTGAATTAAAAAAAGTTAGATTTAAAGCTTATTACTATGTATATAACGCAGGACTTATACCTAAAATGCAAGAATCAAGTATCAAAAAACTATCAAGGAAATCTGGTGGGATTAGACTTTATAGAAATGGTTTTAGAGTCCTTCCATATGGAGAAATAGGTAATGATTGGGTAAGTTTAGATGAATCCGTAAAGAAAAGATCTATTTTACCTGTTCATGGTAATATAAATTTCTTTGGTTTCGTTGAATTAACTGATACTGAAAAGGTCTTTAATGAGACTTCTAGTAGGGAAGGCTTAATAGAAAATGAGGCATTGATACAATTACAAAACTTTATATATAGAACATTAATTACCGGAGTAATAAAAGTTGCAGAAGTTAGAAATGTAAAAATTGCTTCTGGTCAAAAAAAGGAAGGGGAAATTTGGGAAAAAATTGAAGTACGGATAAAAGACATTGCACACACACTTGAAGCGTTGGATTTTGAATTAGAAAAAGAAGAAGGAGATGTACAAGTAAAGAAAAATAGAAAAAAGAAGATTCAAAAACTTAAAAAGGATATAGAAAAAGTAGCTGAATTACAAAAGGAAGAAACAAGTAAGATGTTAAAAGAAAAATCTATGTTACGGGTTTTGAGTAGTGTCGGCATAACGATTGGTCAGTTTATTCATGAAGTTAGAGATTATATAAGTAGCATGGAATCGGACGTGAAATTTTTACTTGAAAAATTACGATCTGATACTGTTTTAACGGAAAGACTTTTAATTTTAGATAAAAATATTACAACCTTTAAAAGCTATACCTCTTATTTTGATAATGTGATTTCTCAAAATGTAATTCGAGAATTAATACCTATTGAAATTCAAAATAGAGCTGAATATTTTTGGAAATCGATTCATAATGATGCGATAAAAAGTGCTATTGAATTTAATACACCAATAAGAAATGGAGCATATTTATATACTAGACCCATGCATCCTTCTGAGTGGTCTTCTATTTTATTTAATCTATACACCAATGCTAAAAAAGCAATTAAAAGAACAAAAAGCTCAGGAGAAATAAAAATTGAATGTGGATTAGAAAACAACAATATATATTTAGAATTTTCAGATACAGGAGATGGAATTTCTGAAGAGAATGAAGAAAAGATATTTGAAGAATTTTTTACAACTACTTCACCAAACACCTTGGAGGAAATAGATGAAAGCAACGAAATAACAGGAACGGGTTTAGGTCTGAAAATCGTGAAAGATATTATCTCCAACTACAGAGGGAACATTCAAGTAGTATCACCTAAAGAAGGTTTTAATACTTGTATTAGAATAGAAATACCACAAGCAACAGATAAAGAATTAGACAATTATGGCTTATAAAATTTTATATATTGATGATTTAGAAACGCAAAGTCGTGAAAAAGATATTGAAAACTTAGGGTATGAAGTTAAGCTTTATAACCCTACATCAGATATCGCTGAGTTATTTAATACGTTAGAATCAGATACAAAAGCTTGCGTTTTAGATTACAGACTTACAAAAGGAAAAAATAATGCATGTTTTGATGCTCCTACTATTGCACAAACACTTAGAACAAAACATAAAAACGATTTAAAAGATTTTCCTCTAGTATTAATGTCAAATGAAAAAATTAAGGTAAAAGAATTTGATAAAGATTTAACGAGTCAAGATTTATTTGATTTTGTTTTAACAAAAGAAGAGTTTGGTAAAAACATGTCTAATTTTAAGTGTAAATTAAACTCATTTATAAAATCATATGAAACCATCATAAAACATAAATTTAATTTAGTTAAAATTATAAAATTTGATGAAAAATACGTATTACATTCTAGAATTAAATCTAATGCAGCTACTATTAGCAAGAATATATTTACGCTAAGTAGTTTTATTTACTATGATGTTGTAAGACCAATAGGCATACTAATTGGTGAAGATGTACTTTCTGCAAGGCTTGGAGTTTCGAAAGAATCCAAAGATTGGAATGAGTTATTAAAAACAATTAACACATCTATTTATACAGGTGCTTTCTCAGATTATCTAAAAAGATGGTGGATGGATAAAATTAATAAATGGTGGAATGAAACGATAAGTTCAGAAGTATCATTAAGAAGGTTGGATGCTGAGGAAAGAGTAGAACTGTTAAAATTAAAGTTAGAATTAAACAATTTAACTCCATTAACTAAAACAAAACATTCACATAGTTCTAACTTTTGGACAATTTGCAAAGATTCAAGACAGCCCTTAGACCCATTTGATGGAATTGAATTATTAAAAGATTATTTGCCTTGGCAAGAAAAAGAATATTTATCTATAGAATCAGCTTTAGCTGGAAAAATGGATGAATATAAAAATCAAATAAGTGAGATTGATAAAAAAGCTGTTCGTGATATTGTAAAAAAGGAAAGAGCAAATGGATAGTTGGAATTTAAGAGGATTTAGAAATGACTTATCTATTTTTATAGATTTAATTAAAACAAATAATGTCCCTGGCGAATTCAAAGATCAACTTGATGCAGTAATGGAACAAATAAATAACAAAGATATAATTGACTATAGTTTAAAAGATTTATGCCTATATGTAAGTAGCTTAAAAGGTTCTATTCCTACGGAAGTAAATCACTATCAAATATATTTAGATATATTTTTAAAATACAAAGATGATTTTATCCCAATTGTAGACCCTTTATTTAAATATAAATTAGAAATTAATATACATGGCTACCCGAATAAAAGCTACGGGGGAAAACATTTTAAAAGTAGTTGGCATTTAGATCAACACACGGTTAGTACATCTGATAAATACACACACCCTTCATATCATTTTCAATTTGGAGGAAATAAAATAAAAACGCTTTCTTCTGGAGATTTACTTATGTTAGGAACTCCTAGAATTCCTCATCCTCCTATGGATATTTTTTTAGGATTTCATTTTATTTTAGCTAATTATTTTGACAACACAAAACATTTATTCGTGAAAAAATTGCTGCAGAACCCAGATTATGAAGCAATTATTAAACGTGCGCAAGAAAGATTATGGACTCCATACTTTAATGCATATAATCCAACAATGACTCATAACGACTTTAAGATAAGTAATGTATTTCCATTGTATATAAGCTAAAATGAATCAAAATATTCTAAAATATTTAAAAAACTATTCTTATGATACAAAAGATGTTAATCGTCTTTTAGTGTCTTCATTTTTACTTGTAAATAATATTGGACACGTAGAAAACAAGTTTATAAAGGAATTAATAATATTAGAAGAAAAAGAACATGAACAAGTAAATGACTTTATTAATCTATTTGATAAAAGAGCCTTTGATATTGAAGAATTAATTGAACTTTTTGAATTTGTTATTTCGCCACAAGATAAAGAAGTAAATGGAGCTGTTTTTACGCCAGAATATATTCGAAAACATATCGTACAACAAACCATTGAAAAATATAGCACCAAACCTTTATCGGATTTAAAATTTGGAGATATAGCCTGTGGCTGTGGTGGCTTTTTTAAAACTATTACGGAGGTCTTAATAAATGAAACTAATAAGACTTATTTTGAAATTTATAAGCATAATATTTATGGTTTAGATATTCAAGAATATAGTATTAAAAGAACTAAAATTCTACTCTCATTACTTGCTATAATAAATAATGAGGATTGTGAATTATTTGAATTCCATTTATATTGTGGTAATGCATTAAGTTTTAATTGGAAAACAGTTGGAACTTTAAATGAAAATAATGGTTTTGATATTATTGTAGGAAATCCTCCTTATGTTGGTTCATCTAAAATGGATGAAGAAACAAAAGATTTATTAAAAAACTGGAGTGTTTCATCTACAGGAAAACCAGATTTATATATCCCTTTCTTTGAAATAGGAATGGAAAATTTAAATAAAAATGGTGTTTTAGGATATATAACAGTCAATACTTTTTATAAAAGCTTGAATGGGAGGTCTGTTAGAAATTATTTTTCAAAAAATCAATTTGATTTATCTATAATAGATTTTGGTGGGGAACAATTATTTAAGAAAAGATCTACTTATACTTGTATTTGTATTATTGGTAAAACAGAAAGTTCTTCTGTTAAATATATGAAGAGTTTAAGTAATAAGATTCAAAAAATAAAGCCATCAAATTACATAACTATTCCCTATGCTAATCTCGATGACTTTAATGGTTGGTATTTAATTAATAAGAAAATTCAAAAAAATATATCAAAGATTGAAAACTGTGGAACTCCATTAGGTGAAAAATTTGAAATACGAAATGGGTTCGCTACTTTAAAGAACAATATTTATGTTTTTAAACCAAAAAAAGAAGATAATAAGTTTTATTACCTTTTAAAAGATGGCTCTGAGTATAAAATTGAAAAAAGCATTTGTAGAAATGCAATAAAGCCAAATACTTTAAAATCTGAAAATGAACTTATAGAAAAAACTGAAAAATTAATTTTTCCATATCAAATTGAAATAACTAAAACAGGTTTATTTGATAAAGAAGAAAAAATACTTAAAACAATTACAGAATCTGAATTTAAAATAAA
>CAVYIL010000251.1:0-12882 GCA_963768325.1 uncultured Flavobacteriaceae bacterium
CTTAGAGATTAAAAATGACGTATGGGGGGTAGATTCGTTCATTGTTTTAGGGGTTAAAAATCAATACCTATACAATAATAATATATTTTTTTATATTAACCTCATTTCTGTAAGAATATTTAACCTCAAAACATTGTATTTCAAGCAAAAAAGAAAACAAAAGCGTTGTTTGTCTTAAAAAAGCGAATTTAATCTGTTTTTTTTTAAGATGGTCTTTATTTATCAGTTGGATAATTTTAATGTTTTAAAAAAAATTACAACATTAAAATCAAGTTAAAAAACCCATTAATTTTTCTAAAAAAACATCCTTATTTTCTATATAAGTCATGTGACCTCCATCAAAACGCACAAGTTTAGTTTTGCATATTTCTGATTCATATACTGCTTGCTTATAATTTAAAACAGGATCATTTTCTCCTATAAAAATATTTTTTTTACCATTAAATTTCAACAATATATTCCTTCTGTCTTTTCTGATTTTCATCCCTTCTAATGCAGAAATAATTCCTTGTAGTGAGGTTTTTGAAGCTTGGTTTTTAATGTGGTTTATCTCAGAAGCAAATTTTTTTCTATTTTCTTCAGCAAACAGATTTGCAATAGCCATACTAGTATAAGCTTTAGGGTTTTTCTTTACGATATCAATAGCACGACTACGATTTAGTTTTCTTTCATCATCATCGGGATAAGAAGTAGAATTAAGCAATATAAGACTCGACACATACTCAGGAAACAATTCTAAAAAAGCCATAGTGACATATCCCCCCATTGAATGCCCTATTAAAGTTGCTTTTTTAATTTTATTATAATCTAAAACAGCTTTTACGACCTTAGCCATATCTTCCATAGTATGAACATACCCTAAACATTCAGTTTCTCCATGCCCTAATAAGTCCACAGCAATACATTTATACTTTTTAAAAAAACTAGGCATAATAGTATTCCACATAGTTAGGTTTTCTAAAAACCCATGTAAAAAGACAATTACGTCACCATTCCCTTCTATTTCATAATTAATCTTTATCTCTTTATGCTTTAATATCATTTTTAAAGATTGTATTATCTACCTGTATAAATTTTACAATGCATAATTCACAAATACCTGTCCGGACTGCTAACATATCTGGAGATTTTTAATCTTTGCCTCTTTCGGCATTTGGAATTCTTCTAGCATTATACCATTCTAAGGCTACACGAATGGAAATCCTACAAAATTGAAATAAATTAAGAAAATTCAAAAAACATTTAATTTCCTTCTCCTCTACAAATAATCTCTTTCTCTTTAACCTCTATATTAGACATATCCTGAGTATTACGATTTGTTCTTGTCTCAACAACAAGTTTCTTAATAAACTTCAGACCTACATTTATACCTACTTCAGAAAAACCCAACTCTAAACCTGACAAAATAGTTATACCATTAACTCTCCAAACGGGATTTATAAGAGCAAATTGACGATTAATATTGCTTTGTTAAATAATTATTTTCAATATTGTAGGATACTTATCTTACACTATTTATAGTTGCTTAGTATACAGAATACTTAACTCTATAATGAATTCTATTCATTAATGTTATTCATTCCCAATTGTTTTTTCAGCTTGGCTAAATCATCATCCGCACTAGTTTCGGTCATATCAATTGCATTATTAAGCTCATCATCTATAGATTTAGAAGAATTAGCAATATCTCCATAAGCTTCTGCCAACGCTTCTTCTTGATTAACCTTGTCTTTCATACGTTCTAGCATAGAAACTGTGCTTGAACTATCTATTTGAGACATTTGTTTATTTACATTTTTGGTAGCAACAGAAACTTTAACACGGGCTTTTAGTGTTTTCAATTCATTTTCCCATTTGCTTATATTTTGTTTTATTTCTTGTATTTTTTTCTCTAGCTGATCAACCGATTTACTAAATTTTTCGGATTCTGCTTTAGTGCGATTTACATGTTGCTGAGCCTCTTCTTTTTTAATTAGCGCTTCTTTGGCTAAACGATCAGCTTCTGCTACATCAAGTCCTCCATTTTGTCCTTTTTTAAGAATTAACATTGCTTTTTGCTCATAATCTTTTGCTTTTGCAGAAAATTCTTCGGTTTCATTTTTTGTTCTTATTGCTAAGGCTTTTACTTCTGCTAGCGCTTCCAGACTTTTTCCTAAATCTGACTTCATATCCCTTATACCTTGCTCTGTCATTTTTATAGGGCTCTCCATTTTATCAATAGCGGAATGCGCTTCTGCTTCACCTATTTTGAATAATCTTTTTAAAAAGTTCATAATTTTAATATTTTGAAAAGTTTATAATTTGTTCTGAGTATTCACTCAATAAAAGACCTAATGAATTTAAAGAACCTTCCAGTTCATTAAGGTCTAAGTTTTCGATTTGAAGCGTATCTCTAAAGATTACCTTCTCTCCTGTTTCATCTAAAACAAAAGCTCCATGGACAATATCTCTATTTTTCTTAAGTAAACTTCGATATACAGTTTCGTTTTTATTTTTGATATTAAAAATAAATTGTTCTATTATTAATATTGGTGGAGCAACTCCTAAAATTAGATTTTTAATACCTTCGCTTTCTTTGCTAATCATGATAATTCCATCATTAGAATTTTCGTGAATGATATTAAAGTTAAGCTCCAATATGAAACCTTTCACTGTTAAAAAGTGATCTTGCATGATAATAGTGTTTTAATGATTATTTATAGTATTATTCTCAGACTATTGACTGAGGATCAATATTACAAAAAGTCAAATAACTTTTCTACAATATATATTGCTAAATTGGAAACATAATACACGATGACTATCATAATTATTCTTTTTTTCGTTTTTATTAATTGCTAAATATTTTAGTAGTTTTATTTTTTATCGTATACTAGTATTTGTTTATAAAAAAAACCTACTAAAATTAGCATTGATAATACTTATTTAGCTAATATTGTTAGAACAAATATACAATATGATCTCGATATCGCAAATTAAATTAGCAAAATATGTCTTTTTTTGGAAAAAATATAAAAAAAATACGAAGTGTAAAGGGATTAAGCCAGCAAGCATTTGCGGACTTATTTGATCTTAAAAGAGGTACACTTGGTGCTTACGAAGAGGAAAGAAGTGAGCCTAAAATAGATACCATCATTAAGATAGCTAATTATTTTAGCATACAGATAGATGAATTACTAACTAGCGAACTATCCGTAAATAAACTTCTAAAGTTTAACGGTGATCTTACTACTTATGCTGTGGATGTTAAGCAAGAACAGTTCCCTTTAGTCCCTTGTATTACAGAAGGATTTATAGGAGATTATATCGATTTATGTACTAACGGAAATTTCATTAAAGAGCTACCAACATTACAGCTACCTGTCAATTTATCAAAAGAATTTAGGGGTTATGTTGTTTGTAATCTAGAAATGACAACTCATGACAATGGATTTTATCCTAAGGATATTGTTATTGGTGAAAAAGTTCCTAATGAAATAATAAAAAAATTGAATAATGGTACCCTTGTATTTGTAGTTGTTCAAAACAAACTGATTTTTAAAAGAATATTTGTTACTAAAAATAATGCCGTATTTCGCGCAGATCATAAAAATATTGAGGATGAAGAATATCCTGTATCTGATATAAAAGAATTATGGAGAGTTAGATACGTGTTTTGTAGACGTATTCCTGAGTTTATTAATGATTTTGAAGATAGAATATTAATGATTGAGCAAGAGCTTTTGAGGATAAAAGAACAATCTAAATAGTTTTTTATGATTGATTTATGGTTTTTGATAGTATTTTGTTATTTTATTATATCAATAATCAATATAAGTTATTTAATTTGCTATAGATAAAAATTATCTTTACTTTGAATATTAACTGTAAATACTTTAATAATGACTAAGAAAAAATTAACAACCTCAGCAGGATCCCCCGTTTCTAATAATCAGAGATCACTAACTGCAGGTAATAGAGGTCCCGTCTTGTTACAGGATTATCAATTAATTGAAAAATTAGCACATCAAAATCGTGAGCGTATCCCAGAACGAGTAGTGCATGCTAAGGGTTGGGGGGCATTAGGAACTTTTACTGTTACGAAAGATATAACAAGATACACCAGAGCAAAATTGTTTTCTGAAATAGGAAAACAAACACCAATACTTTCTAGATTCTCTACTGTGGCTGGAGAAATGGGTGCAGCAGATACTGAGAGAGATGTACGTGGTTTTTCTTTAAAATTTTATACAGAGGAGGGAAACTGGGATTTAGTAGGCAATAATACTCCTGTGTTTTTTATCCGAGATGGTTATAAATTCCCTGATTTTATCAGAACTCAAAAAAGACACCCCAAGACTAACATGAGATCCAATGAGGCTATGTGGGATTTTTGGTCTTTGACACCAGAAAGCTTACATCAAGTAACTATATTGATGTCTGATAGAGGGATTCCGCAATCTCCTATGCATATGAATGGATATGGCTCTCATACTTTTTCGTTTTGGAATAATGATAGTGAACGTTTTTGGGTAAAATTTCATTTCAAAACACAACAAGGACATAAACATTATACAAATAAAGAAACCGCACAGGTAATAGGGCAAACTAGAGAAAAATTTCAGGAAGAATTGTATGGTACAATTGAAAAAGGCGATTTTCCGAAATGGAAAATGATGATACAAGTGATGTCAGAAAAAGATGCAGAAAACACTCCTTTTAATCCTTTTGATTTGACTAAAGTATGGCCTCATGCTGATTTTCCCCTTATAGAAGTAGGTGAGTTAGAATTAAACAAAAACCCTGAAAATTATTTTCAGTATGTCGAAAATGCTGCTTATTCTCCTTCTAATATAGTTCCTGGCATTGGTTTTTCTCCTGATAAGGTGTTGCAGGCCAGAATATTTTCTTATGCAGATGCACATAGATATCGCTTAGGGACACATTATGAAGCATTACCTCCTAATGCGCCTTTAGCTGCAGTTAATCATTATCACAAAGATGGAGCAATGCGTTTCTTTGATAATAATAGCACTAACCCTGATGCTTATTATGAACCTAATTCTAAAGGTGGTCCCTCAGAAGACTCTAGTTTTGCCGAGCCTCCGTTGAGAATTGATGGGGATATTACTCGATATGAAGAAAATGATACGTTTGGTGAGTATAAACAGCCTGGAGATCTTTTTAGGCTTTTTAATTCTGAGCAAAAAGAACGTTTATTTTCTAATATAGCAGCAGCTATGCAAGATGTCTCTAAAGAGATTGTAGAAAGACAGTTGAAACATTTTGACAAAGCAGATCCAGAGTATGGAAAAGGGGTTCGCAAGGCTTTAAATATAAATGCATTAACAGCTTATTAGAAAATATGTTTTTATGTAAAAAATAATTAGAAAATAACCTCGAAGTTTCCAAAAAATGGAATTTCTGATTAATGAAGCGGTTTAAACCTTTTTGATTCTGAAGAAAAATAGTTCTTTTATAGCAAACTGAAAAAGGTTTAAACCGCTTTAATTACAAATTTTAATAAAATAAAAAAATAATTATCTATTATGAATGATATTTTTAAAGCTATCAGAGCAGAAGAAATAGATACTGTACAAAGCTTGTTAAATAAAAACCCTGAACTTGTAAATTTTGTAGATGAAAGAGGATCTACTCCATTACTTTTAGCCTCATATTATGGTCTAGAATCGATTACAAAATTAATTTTAACTTTTAACCCTAATATAGATTCCCAAGATACTTCTGGGAATACTGCTTTGATGGGAGTTTGTTTTAAAGGGTATTATACTATCGCAAAATTGCTAATAGATTCTGGGGCTGATGTAAACGCCAAAAACTTTAATGATGCTACTGCTTTAATTTTTGCTGCTACATTTGGTCAAAGAAAAATAATTAAATTATTGCTTCAAAATGGTGCAGATATGGAGGTAAAGGATAGTCGTGGCTATACGGCAGCAATGCACGCTAAAAATCAAGGACTAAAAATATCCGAACTTTTTAATATTTCATAGTGAGTATAAAGGATAACATAGAGAGTATCAAATCTGTAAATATTAGACCTATTGATAGTAAAAGAAGATTACTAATGTCTTCGGCAAAGGTTGATATTTATCAATCCTTTTTAATGGAATCCATTGCTAGTGAAGTGTTAATAATAAACACAAATATTGGTATGGAGGTTTATTATTATTCAAAAATGGATTATGGTAAGTTCATAAAAGAAAGTGTTTTGTTGTATACTATTGATGAGATAGATGTTACTAAACTAAAATTTAGATACCACCTTAATCAACAACAGGTTTATGATAGTTTTTGTGACGCTTTACTGGTCTTTTCTCGATACCCACAGATATTTTTGGCGTATTCTAAAAAATTTATTCATCTGAAAGATAAAAACGAAACTAGTAAATTTATTGTTCCGCTTCTGTATGAGTATTTTGAAAATATTCTAAAAATATTGGCTAAGACGGGTAAAGTTCCTCATTTTGATAAAATTGAAAGGGCTAAAAAAAAATCTTTAAAGCCTTGTCTAGATAGTAAACTTATTCAAAAGTTGATTTCTGAAGTTCTATTAAAAAGACATCGTAATTAGTACAAAAAAATAGGCTGTGCTTTTTATGGTTAAACTAAAAACCTAGCATTAATTTAGCTACGCAAAAATAAAGAAAGATTCCAAAAATATCGTTGCTAGTTGTGATAAACGGTCCTGTAGCAATAGCAGGGTCAATCCCTTTTTTGTGTAAAATTATTGGAACAAAGGTGCCTATCAATGCGGCAACAATTATCACAATCATAAGTGCTATAGATATGGTTAAGCTAAATTCTATATCATACCCCATTATAACACCAAAAATTATAACTATTAATGCCAATGCAGCCCCATTGATGAGACTTAGCCCAATTTCTTTAAATAACCGATTTAACAAACTTCCTTTTACGGTATTATTAGCGATACCTTGAACAATAATTGCAGAGGATTGTACTCCTACATTACCAGCCATAGCAGCTATTAATGGAGTGTAGAAAAATAAGCTTCTAAATTTGGGATCTGCCATTATTTCTTCGAATTCTATCATTATAAACACACTTCCTAATCCTCCTAATAACCCTAATATTAGCCAAGGTAATCGTGCTCGTGTAAGATCCCATATATTATCGTCAGCCTCTACATCCTGAGAAATACCTGCTGCCATTTGATAATCTTTTTCTGCCTCATCTTTAATAAAATCGACAATATCATCAATGGTTATACGCCCGACAAGAACCCCTTTTCCATTTACTACCGGAATCGCTTCTAAATCATATTTTTGCATTATACGAGCTACTTCTTCTCCTTCTGTGTCTACACTTACATAATCCACTTTGGGTATATATATATCGCCTATTTGTGAGTTTGCGGATGCTGTGAGTAAATCCTTTAGGGACAATCTTCCTTTAAGCTTTCCTTCTGTGTCTACTACATATATGGAATGCACACGTGTAACATTTTCTGCTTGCCGACGCATTTCACGGATACATCTAGCTATAGACCATGTTTCAATAGCTTTTACTAGTTCTTTTGCCATCAATCCACCAGCAGTATCCTCATCATATCTAAGTAATTCAACTATATTTTCTGCGTGTTCCTCGTCTTCTATTTCAGAAATTACTTTACTAATACGGTCTTCGGGTAATTCAGCTATAATATCAGCTGCATCATCGGTGTCCATTTCTTCTAACTCTTCTGCTATTTCTCTAGCAGAAAGGTTTTCTAAAATACTTTCTCGAACATCCTCTTCTAACTCCATCAGGGCTTCGGAGGTTTTCTCACTATCTAATAACTTAATGATATAGGTTGCTTCTAGAAGGTGAAGTTCTTCAATAATTTCGGCAATATCTGCAAAGTGAAAATCGTTCAATATTTCTTGCAGCGTATCCCCTTCCTTATTTTTAATAAGAAGTTTAATTTGCTCTATGAGTTCTTTGGATACTTGAAATTGCATATATCGCTTATTTATATAGCTAATAGAAAACGCAAGCAAAGATAACTAAAGTATTGTATTATGTTCTATAAAGACTTTATGCCTTTGATTTTTCTATCAATTTTGTTAATTCTATAAATTGATCTACATTTAATTGCTCTGGACGTTTGGATAATATCTCCATATTTTTAATTTCTTCATCTAACTGAAAGGTTTTAAGACTATTCCTTAGTGTTTTTCTGCGTTGCCCAAATGCTGTTTTCACCACAGCAAAGAATAATTTTTCGTTACATGGTAATGAATAATCTTTTTTACGCAGTAATCGTAATACGCCACTATCTACTTTTGGTGGTGGGTCAAAAACTATGGGGGGAACTGTAAACAAATATTCGGCATCATAAAATGCTTGTGTCAACACTGAAGTAATACCGTATGTTTTACTACCTGAGTTTGCACAAATACGTTGTGCCACTTCTTTTTGAAACATCCCCGTTAATTCGGGTATTTGGTTCTTGTTTTCAATCATTGTAAAGACTATTTGGGTAGAGATATTATACGGAAAATTACCTGTTATAGCGAATTGTTCTTCATTAAATATTGTTTTGAGATCAAATCTAAGGAAGTCTGCTTCTATGATTTTATAAACACCTTTTCCGTTGCGGATTTCGGGGTGTTCTAATGGAAAACTAGTTTTTAGATATTCTATAGATTCATTATCTAAATCCATTGCAATAAGATTTACCTCTTTTTGCAATATATATTTGGTTAAAACACCCATTCCTGGACCAATTTCGATCACATTTTTGTACCCGTTGAAGGTTAGTGTATTGCCTATTTTTTCGGCAATTTCTTCATCTTTAAGAAAATGCTGACCTAGGTGTTTTTTTGCACGCACGGCAGATTGTTCTGTTTTATCAGAATAATGAAATTTTTGTTTTTTATTATTTATAGATTTCGCCATTGTGCTCGCTTACAATTTCTAATTCAGTTCTAAAAGCTACAAATTTACCCATAAAACGATCGGATTCTGATCGTAAACGGTCGGAATCTTCGTTATAATATTGTTCTAACATTTTTTTACTATCTGTTGTGTATTGAACAGAATATGTAATCCCTCCCATTTCTTCATTTATCATAACTCTTGTCATTAATGCTTTACTGAATTTGTTGGTTGCCAACATATTCGGGATATGTTCGTTTTGCATCCAGTATAACCATTCTTCGTGAATCGTTTCTTCTATATTGATAGTAACATTGTAGATGTACATAGTTTTATTTTAAAACAATAGTGGAGTGTGTTATCTTTTATCGGTTCCAGAATTGAAGTTTTGTTTTTTTATAAAGGGTTCAAAGTTACGAATTATACGAATGAAGTGGTTTAAACTTTTTTTGATCACTAATTAATTGGATCGCCTCTAAGTGCCCTGTATTTCTTTCTAGCATCTACAAAATAAATACTATCAGCATGGTTAAATATTATTTTTTCATAATATTCCTTCGCTTTTTCTGGCAAATTTAATTGGTTATTATATAATTCGGCAAGCCAATAAGCTGCATCATCTGCTAATATATCCTCTCCATAAAACTCGAGAATTTTTAAATAATTAACTTTAGCTTTTTCATATTGTTTTTCTTTTTCGTAGAGCTTAGCTTGTCTTAGAAATGCTTCATCTTCAATTTTTTCCCCTTTATGGTCTGTTAAAATCTTTTCGTAAGTTGCTATAGCTTCTTTATTTTTATTCTGAAAGGATAATAAATCTGCTTTGGCAAAAATCTTAAGAGCTGTCTGTGTAGAGTCTTCTAAAGAATTATCTTTGATAATAAGGCTTAGCTCCATGGCATCATTGGCTATTAATTGAGAAGTAGATGATTTTAGTACATCTAATTGTGTTAATGACCAATCAAAATCGCCTTTGAAATAGCTTGTTTTTGCTACTTTGAATCTAGCGTCCTGAGAAAGAAAATTATTTTTAAGTGCATTTTGTACTTGTGTGTAATAAATTAAAGCTTGATTAAATTTTTGGTCTAAGACTAAAATGTCTGCCATTTCCATTTTAATTCGAGAGGATTGAAAACGAGACAATCTTTCCTTTTTTAACATGCCTTTAAGAAGGTTAATTGCCTCTTGCTTACGATCCTGATTAAATGCTAAAAAATGCGCATAATCGATTTGTAATCCGATGGTTTCTGCTGATTTTCCGTACGTATTAAGTACTGATTTATATTCCTCGTTAATGGATTCATATTTTTCAACTTCGGCTTCGTCTGTTTTGGCTTTCAGTATAATTTTATGAGCTGTAAGTTTTATTTCATCAGATGCGGGCGTTTCTAGAATATAGTCGAATATCTCTGTTGCTGACTTAAGGTCTTTTTCTGCAATTGCAATACGAGAAAGTTCTACAATACGATCTATTGTACTATTTTGTCTTTTATAAATCGCTTTTTCTTGTATGAACGCTTTTTTAAATTCCTTCTGCTGTATATATAGCCAACTCAATATTTCATTATATAATACATTGGGGGTTTCTTGAAGTTTTTTTATTAGTAGTTTTCTAAATATAATATTTGCTTCATTTGTGGAATTATCGGTAATGTAATCACTAAAATTACGCTGAACAATATTTAAATAATTAGGTTGTATCAAAAGTAAATTAAGATGACTCTCGAACATTTTTTCGATTTTGCCTTGTTCTCCATAAATTTTAGCCAATTGAATATTGAAATTAGATCCCGGATTGTTAATCATTCCTTTTTCATAGATTTTGGCGGCATCATCTAATAAATTATATTTCTCAAAAGCTTGCCCTAGAGTGTATGCATGATTTAGATTATGATTATCATAGGTTTCTATAGCTTTATCATAATAGGTACGTGCTTTTTCTTTTTCTTCGAGCAAATCATAATGATGTCCTAGCTCTACTAGAAGTTGTGAATTATTGGGTGTTTTTTCTATTCTTTCTAAAAGGAGTTTTTCTGCTTCTTTAAACCGTTCTAATTGTTGATAGGATTCTACTAAACCTAGCAAATAATTATTTCGGTTGGGTGTTTTATCATATAATTTTTGATAAACAGAGAGTGCTTTGTCATAATCTCCTTGTTCCATGTAATTTTTTGCCAACTGCTCTGATTGAGAAAATATTGAGGTAGCAAAGAATAGAATTATATAGAAAATGAATGACCGCATTTAAAATAGTTTTTTGTAAATATAGTAAATACAATCTATAGTGATAAAAATATTGGTATTCTCATATTGAAGTGGTTTAAACTTTTTCAATTTACTAGTAATACCATTTTTCTTATGAATTTACTGTAAAAGAAAATGCCTTATTTTTTAATATATGCGATAGAGAAAAATCAAGCATAGCAGCGCTACGGTTTATTTTTATCTGGAAGCAGATAGGAAAAAAGAATGTTTTATTGCAGTAAATTCATAAGAAAAATGGTATAAGAATCAAAAAAGTTTAAACCACTTCATTACTTATTCGTTTCATTCTAAATAGAATAGCTTTTATGTATTTGAAACAATAGCAAAAAAAACATTAGAGTTCTTTAGTTTATATAACACAAGAAATGAAAATCAATTTAGTTTTTATTAGGTTCTTTGTGTTTTAGTTTGATTATATTTAATGGCATTTCTGGAAAAATAGTTTAAATTCAGAACATGTATAATCAAATCTTTAATTAATATATAAAACACATTATCTTTACTTTTTCTAAAAGTAACACGAATAAAAATGGCAGTAATAACAACAGACTTCGGGATTAAGGAAGCACTTAAAGAATTAGGGCTTTCAGATCATAATAAAGGAACTTCTACAGGTTTGGATTGGTTTTCTTCTGGAGAAGAAATATCTTCATTTTCTCCTGTAGATGGAAAATTAATCGGCAAGGTTTTAACTACTACAGAGGAGGACTATAAAAAAGTTATAGAAAAAGCATCTTCTGCATTTAAATATTGGAGGGTAATACCTGCTCCTCAACGTGGAGAAATGGTTAGACAATTTGGTAATGAGTTACGAAAATTAAAAAAACCTTTAGGGAAATTAGTTTCTTATGAAATGGGGAAGTCTTATCAAGAAGGACTTGGCGAGGTTCAAGAAATGATTGATATTTGTGATTTTGCAGTAGGTTTATCTAGACAGTTACACGGTTTGACTATGCATTCTGAGCGACCTGGGCATAGAATGTATGAGCAATATCATCCTATTGGGATTGTGGGGATTATATCTGCTTTTAATTTCCCTGTTGCGGTATGGGCTTGGAATACGGCGTTAGCATGGATTTGTGGTGACGTATGCATCTGGAAACCAAGTGAAAAAACCCCCCTATGCGGTGTTGCTTGTCAAAATATTATTTCTAAAGTATTAAAAGAGAACAACCTTCCTGAGGGAATTTCTTCTTTAATTAATGGGGATTATAGAGTAGGTGAAATGATGACTACAGACAAAAGGATTCCTTTAATTTCTGCTACAGGTTCTACTAGAATGGGTAAAATAGTAGCTTCTACAGTTGGACAACGATTAGGCAAGTCTCTTTTAGAGCTTGGGGGAAACAATGCTATTATTGTTACTCCTGATGCGGATATAAAAATGACAGTGATTGGAGCGGTTTTTGGTGCTGTAGGAACTGCAGGACAACGATGTACTTCTACTCGTCGATTAATTATACATGACTCTATATATGATAAAGTAAAAAATGCCGTAGTTGATGCATATAAACAATTAAGGATAGGCAATCCTTTGGATGAGAACAATCATGTAGGTCCATTAATTGATACGGATGCTGTAAAAGGTTATCAAAGAGCTTTAGTTAAAGTAGTAAAGGAAGGTGGTAAGTATAGTAGTATAGTAAGGAGGTGTATGTTTTGGAGAAGGTGATACCAGAGCAGTGGTTGCTATGTAAAACCTGCTATAGCAGAGGCTAATAATTCTTTTGACAT
>CAVYIL010000252.1:0-3978 GCA_963768325.1 uncultured Flavobacteriaceae bacterium
TAAAGACTGTCATATTTAGAAGCTTTGTTTTTTGCATCCAGTTTATTATTTTTTCTTTTGCTATTTCTCTAGAGGTTTCTTCATATATGTTTCTAAACTCAAGGGTGTGCTTGTATGCCTGATATAAAAGGGGATACTTCTTAAATAATAATTCAGCTCTTATCTTTTGGTTTTCTGTCCATTGGTTAGGTTTTTTAGCAATAATATAACGGCTTCTTGCTAATAATTGCTTGGGAGAATCCTCATTATCAAAACTAAATGGAATGTATTTTAACCCTTGTTCTTTTGCAATTTTGATTGCTTGATTCTCTTTTTCTATTTCCTCCCACCTGTATTTTATTCTTAAATGTTGCAGGGCTTCCATTATTAGTTTTACAACGTGGAAACGATCTGTAACCAAGTAATACCATTTTTCTTATGAATTTACTGTAAAAGAAAATGCCTTATTTTTTAATATATGCGATAGAGAAAAATCAAGCATAGCAGCGCTACGGTTTATTTTTATCTGGAAGCAGATAGGAAAAAAGAATGTTTTATTGCAGTAAATTCATAAGAAAAATGGTATAACATTCAGGGAAACACATTTTTGAAGCCAATTGCATATTGTTTGCCATATCAAGGGTTATTTCCTTTACCAATTTTCTTTTATCTAATGGAATTTTGTTTAAAACACCAATAATATCTTGACTTTTTGTGCCCTTTATAGAGGCTACTAATGTTTTTTTCTTTCCTCTTCCATTTTTGTTGGTGACAAAGGTATAGAGTTCTCCTTTAGACAGACTCACTTCGTCGATGCTTAAATGTTCTCCAATGTTTTCAGGATAAATTAAATAATCTTCGGAGTGACTTAACTGTTCCCAGTCCTTAAAACCACTGATTTTTTTCTTATAATGGCGTTGCAACAAATTGGCTTTAACACCGTAATAACTAGATATTTTACTTATTGTATCTTCTCGAGTCTCTACCTGTATCTTTTAAAAAATCTGAAAGTTCAATGGTTAATTTTGAACCCTCAGCTATAATAGAATAATCACTTTTTACTTCTTTTGATTTGTCGACCTTATTACGCCACCTTCGCCTTCTTATACATAAATAAACTGCTTTACCTCTTATGGGAAAGTCTTGTATTTGTTTCCTGTCATAAAAACCTTTGGACTCATATTCAAAAGACCTATATTCTTTGGGGATTATGTTTTTCTCATCTAAATAGATATAAAAACAGTCTTGCTTAGTTTGTAAATTGCCCAATTCTTTAAAATCAACAATATCAAAATGAGTTAATAGTCCTTCTGGAAAAATTGAAGAAATTATTGAAAAATTCATTCCATTTTTTATGCAAACTTAAGGATTCTCCCCAACTTTTTTATGTGACCCCTATTTATCAACAAGAAAAAGAGGATTTTCACCAACCGTTCCTTTAGCAGAGATTATCAATGCTATTCTTTACAAGCTAAAAACAGGTGTTCAATGGAGGTTATTACCAGTAAAAGCTTTGTTTGAAACTCAAGTTTTAAGCTGGCAATCCGTATATTATCATTATAGGAAATGGTGTGTTAGCGAAGCTTTAGAGAACTGTTGGATTGAGTTTCTTAAAAGACATAAATCTAGTTTTGATCTTTCTAGTGTAGACCTTGACGGAAGTCATACACCTGCCATTCGAGGAGGAACTAGTGTGGGATATCAAGGTAGAAAGAAACGTAAAACCACGAATGCTCTATATCTTACTGATAGGCAAGGATTGCCACTTGCTATGTCTGAACCTGTGTCTGGAAATCATAATGACCTGTACAATATTGAAATTCAATTTGAAGTTGTAACTGCTACATTGGAACAGGCAGATATAGAGACAAAAGGATTATTCCTAAATGCAGATGCAGGATTTGATTCCAAAGACTTTAGGAAATGCTGTGATAGCAAAGAAATAAATGCCAATGTATGCTTTAATAAACGTAATGGAAATGCTGATAGAGATGAGTATTTCGACCAAGAACTCTATGACTTGAGATATATCATTGAGCGAACCAATGCTTGGATGGACAGTTATAGATCTTTGCTAAACAGATTTGACACCACTATTACAAGCTGGAAAGGATTTAACCTACTGGCTTTCATAGTAATTGCCGTTAAAAAATTTAAAAATAAAAAATTAGAAAAAGTTTAAACGACTTCAATTATAAATCCATTCAAAGGCATTTTCAGAATCTTCCCATAGTGAATAATTGTAAGATACATAAGCTACCGCTTCATTTTTGTCTCCCAAACCAATTTGGTTTGGTTGCTTTTTAGGCATCTCTATATTTCCCAATAACAAGTCAATAACGTAATTGTTTTGATTATGGGCTTCTAATAATAATTTGTTTGCTTCTATCGTTTCTCCTTCTTTTTTAAATTGAAAAAGAGTTTTATTGAATTTTGATACAGCACTTCCATCTTCACTAAATTCTTTGTCTAACTTTTCAAACTCATCAAAATTATTGGTTTTTAAACATAGTGTAGATAGAGCATATATAACTCCTTGATTATCATTTGGGTTTAACTCTAACATTTCTTTATAAATCTTAATAGAACGTTCAAGTTCCCCATTAGAAACAAAACAACCTGCTAATCCTTCTTTTGCTCTCATGTATGGTCTTGTTTCAAGTATTCCCCAAAAATACCCTTTATATTCTTTAAAAGCATCTGTTCCCATTGTCTCTTTAGCCAGAACTATTGCTTTTTCATATAGCTCGATTGCTTTCGTTATATTTTTTTCTTTTTCGGCTAAATAATTATAAGCATCAGCATTCTTTGGATTTAATTTTAATACTTTTAATGTTTTGACCCCTATAAAACAAGAGTGTTCTTTTAAATTTCGATTATTAATTATGCGGTTAAATTTCTCATTAAAATTAACTGTTTGTCCTGGTTCCATTTTTCCATTAGTTTTTTCGTATTTTAAATTATGAAATTAATAGAATTCACAAAGCACTTTCCTGATGAGCAAAGCTGTAGAGAAGCATTTAAATCATACAGGCTAAAGGAAGGTATTACCTGCAATAAATGTGGAAATACTTCACACTATTGGAAAAAGAATCGTGAGCAATGGGAATGTAAAAAATGTCAGCACCGAACTACTCTTAAAAGTGGAACGGTAATGCATGGCAGTAAGCTATCGTTCCAATATTGGTTCATAGCTATGCATCTTATTACAAGCACTAAAAAATCTTTTTCAGCTAAGGAGATTCAACGTCAATTAGGTCATAAGCGATACGAACCCATTTGGGCAATGGTACATAAGCTACGAAGTGTAATGGGACTTAGGGACGAGGCGTATCAACTTAATGAAGAGATAGAGCTTGACGAAGGTTTTTTTGAGACAGTTTCCATCACAAGGGATAAATCCGAACCTTTAAAACGGGGACGTGGTAGTCAACGCCAAACAACGGTTTTGGTGAGTATTGAATCACGAGATGCTAAAGAAAATCACAATCCCAAAAAGCATGGCAAGAAAAAACAAGTAGGGTATTTAAAAATGAAAGTTATAGAATCCCTAAAAAAGGAAGAAGTGACCAATGCAGTAAAAGAGTCCGTAAAGAAAGGTACAAAGATTGTATCGGATAAATCTACGAGCTATGTGGATTTGGATCAAGATTTTGAAATCGATTCCAAAGTAATACCAAAAAAGGATGTTATAAAGGTTCTTCCGTGGGTTCATACTGCCATAAGTAACGCAAAACGATTACTGTTAGATGTACACCATAGAATAGACGATGATTTTTTACAGAATTACCTGAACGAATTCTGTTATAAGTTCAACAGACGTCACTTTGACAACCTATTCGATAGATTGTTAGTGGCTGCTGTATCACATAGATGGAATTATCTTGGGGAACCTTACGGATAAGCATAATACATTTTTTTTATTCAAAACTTTTGATTTACGTTTAGCCCAACAATAATAAGGGTTTTGAAGGTTTTCAGCCTACTATTTGTCTATTA
>CAVYIL010000253.1:0-7351 GCA_963768325.1 uncultured Flavobacteriaceae bacterium
CTGATGCTTGTTGTATGAAACATGATATTATTCCTCTTTTTTTATTTTAAATTATTAAAATAAAATCTAATTAAAGTATCTTTATGTCTTATTCTTATAGAAGATAGTAACCTTAATATAATCAATACTGCTTTTTCAAAATAAAACAGCACTGTTCCTTATTATATTTCAATTTAAACAGATATGCCAAAACTTGTTAGTAGAATTTTATGGATAATTTCAGGTATTATTATTATCGGATTATTAAGTATGTATTTTATAAAACAAAACACAAAAAAACATAGTCCAGAAGAAACCATTACACACATAGTTAAAGATGCTACTTTTACAGTATTCTATAATCGTCCTTATAAAAAGAATAGAGAAATTTTCGGAAATTTAGTTCCTTATGGAAAGGTATGGAGAACAGGAGCTAATGAAGCTACAACCTTTACTACCAATAAAGATATAATGGTCGACGGAACTAAACTTAAAGCAGGCACTTATACTGTATGGACAATTCCTAATCCTAAGTCTTGGAAATTTATTCTAAATAACAAAGAATATAGCTGGGGTGTAAATATGGATGGTTCTGTAAAACATGATCCTGAATATGATGTGCTAACCATAGAACTCCCTTCACAACCGTTGCTTAATGTTGTAGAACAATTTTCAATTTATTTTGAAGATGCTAATGATTTTTCTATTATGTACTTAGCATGGGATCGTACTTTTATTGCTGTTCCAATAAAAATTTTAATATAATTATCATTTTGTAATTACATAATATTACGTTTTTACAAAAAGGAATTTATAAATTTGTTATAAATTCATATTGTGCCTAAAGAATTAAATAAAAAACAAGATCAATCTTCTAAAGTACCTTCTAGTACTAATAATAATGCTATTAACCGATTTAAAAATTTACAGCAAAAAAAAATAGTTATAGATGATCTTTTTAATGCATTAATCTCTAAGGAGACTACCGCTCTTAGCAGAGGTATCACATTAATCGAAAGTACTCAAAATAAACATATACACTTAGCACAAGACCTGATAAAAAAATGTTTACCATATAGTAATAATTCTATAAGAATAGGAATCACTGGAGTTCCAGGTGCCGGAAAAAGTACTTTTATAGAAGCTTTAGGTTGCTTATTAATACAAAAAGGTAAAAAAGTAGCAGTTTTAGCGGTGGATCCTAGCAGTACCATTTCTGGAGGGAAGTATCTTAGGAGACAAAACTCGAATGGATTCTTTAGTTAGATCGCCAGAGGCTTTTATTCGACCTTCTCCTTCTGGAAAATCATTAGGGGGAGTTGCTCAAAAAACTAGAGAATCCATTATTCTGTGTGAAGCTGCAGGATATGATATAATTATTATTGAAACCGTAGGTGTTGGGCAAAGTGAAACAGCGGTACACAGTATGGTAGATTTTTTCTTATTACTAAAATTGGCTGGTGCAGGAGATGAGTTACAAGGTATTAAACGAGGTATTATCGAAATGGCTGATTCTATTGTAATCAATAAAGCAGATGGAGATAATTTAAAAAGGGCTAATGAAGCAAAAAACCAATTTCGGAAAGCACTACACCTTTATCCTCTTGCTAAAAACAACTGGACACCTGAGGTATTAACGTGTAGCGCTATTTGTGGAGAAGGTATAAATGAAATATGGAGTTTAATTTTAAAATATGTTGAAATTACTTCTAAAAATGGATTTTTTAAAGAAAACAGAACAAAACAAAATGAATTTTGGTTGCTACAAACTATTGAAGAGCAATTAAAAAGTTCTTTTTATAATAATCCGATCATAAAAGAAGCATTAGCAACCCAAATACAATCTGTACGGGACAATAAAACAACCCCTTTTTCGGCCGCTAAATATTTGTTGAGTTTAAACAAAACAATAATGTAGATTAACATTATTGTTTTTATATAAGAATCTCAACACTACGTTTATTTATTTCTCGTTTATTTTAATTGGGGTTTTCTTTTTTTGAGTAAACCCTAATTAAGGAAAATATTATTAGTTAGAGCTTTCCAGATTTCTAGCTTTTTTGGCTGAATTATCTTTTCTTTATACTAACCTTTCCTTACCCTCCTCTAAATTAATGTCGGATTATTTATAATTTAAAAGAAGGGTCTCTGTATATAGAAAAAACATTTTTGATCGTCTATTTTTAAAATAAAACAGCCAATAAACAGAACTAAATGCTAAATTACTTCGTAATTATGCTATTCTAAACTACTCATTTCATCAGCATTACCAATTTCTTCATTGATTATATCAGATGAGTCATCCTCATAGCTTTCCATAGTATCCGCTAAACGCTTGCTAATCTTTACCAAATAAATAACATCCTCTGTTCTAACTTCTACAGCTTCAATGGATTCATTATATTGGTTTTTAAAACTAATGATATCTTTATCATCATATCCATCAGGAAATTTATCTACCAATAGGTTTAAAATATCCTTGTTCAATTTCTTGTAGTCAACGATTACTCTTTTCATAGCTAGTAGGTTTAAAAGTTATATTTTTCACATATCTAATATATAAGCAAATATTAATGGAGCTACAATAGTAGCGTCACTTTCTATAATAAACTTTGGAGTATCAATATCTAATTTACCCCATGTAATCTTCTCATTAGGTACCGCTCCAGAATACGATCCATAGCTAGTTGTAGAATCAGATATTTGACAGAAATAACTCCAAAAAGGGGTGTCTGTTCGCTCCATATCTTGATATAACATAGGAACAACACATATAGGAAAATCTCCTGCAATTCCTCCACCTATCTGAAAAAAGCCAATTCCATTTTTTGAATTATCAGTATACCAATCTGCTAAGAAAGTCATATATTCAATTCCAGATTTCATTGTACTAGCTTTTAGTTCTCCTTTTAGAACATATGACGCAAAAATGTTTCCCATAGTGCTGTCTTCCCAGCCAGGTACTACAATTGGTAAATTCTTTTTGGCGGCTGCATACATCCAAGAATCCTTAATATCAATCTCGTAATATTGTTCGAGTACGCCAGACAGTAACATTTTATACATAAATTCATGAGGAAAATAACGTTCTCCTTTGTTTTCTGCATCTTTCCATATTTTAAAAACATGTTTCTGTAACCTCCTAAAAGCCTCTTCTTCGGGTATACATGTATCGGTTACCCTATTTAAACCTTTTTCAAGTAAATCCCATTCTTGCTGAGGAGAAAGATCTCTATAATTAGGTACACGCTCATAGTAAGAATGTGCTACCAAGTTCATTATATCTTCTTCTAAATTAGCTCCTGTACAAGAAATAATATCAACTTTGTCTTGTCTAATCATTTCGGCAAAAATCTTACCTAATTCAGCAGTACTCATTGCTCCAGCTAATGAAACTAACATTTTAGACCCTTTATTTAACTGATCTTCATATGATTTAGCTGCATCTACTAGAGTTGCTGCATTAAAATGCAAATAGTATTTCTTTATAAATTCTGATATTGGACCTTTGGTCTTTGTCATTATCTCTGTATTATTTTTTAATTTTATCTACTTTTACTTCTATTTGTGAGCCTTCATAGGCATCGTCTGCATGTTCTTTCATGAATTTATAACTTAGCATTTTATAATACAATTTTGCGGCTAAAAAATCGGATGATTTATCAACCTCATTAGGGCAAAGCTCTACTATATCGAATCCCACGACATTTTTTTCTTGAAATACAGATCTTAAAAATGCTAAGGTTTCATACCAAAACAATCCTCCTGGTTCAGGCGTGCCTGTAGAGGGTAATATAGAAGGATCAAAAGCATCTAGATCAAATGTAATGAATACATTTTCTGTCATTTGATCAATTACACTATCTGCCCAGTACTCATCATTAACCATATCATGAGCAAAATACGTTTTTTCCTCATTCATAATGGTTTTCTCTATTCTATCCATGCTACGAATACCTACTTGCAAAAGATTGGTTTTCTTGCTAGCTTCATGTACTGCGCAAGCATGGTTGTATTTTGTTCCCTCGTATTCAGAACGCAAATCTGCATGAGCATCAATATGTAATACGGTAAGGTTATCAAAACACTCTTCAAAAGCTCTTATAGTGCCTATTGATATAGAGTGTTCCCCTCCAAAAAGAGTTACAAACTTGTTTCTCTTTATGTATTTTTTAGTAATTTCATGGACTGCATTCACCATAGCTTCTGGCGACGAGTTTTCTGTAATTGCATCCGCAAGATAAATACCTTGCTTATACACTTCTGTATCGGTTTCTATATCATAAAGTTCCATGTTAGCTGAAGCTTCTAAAAATGCTTCAGGACCTTTATTAGCTCCTTTTAGCCAAGTACTAGTTCCGTCATAAGGAACTGGTATTAACACAATTTTAGCATTGTCTATTTTAGCATGTTGGTCAGGTATACCTGCATAGTTTTTAATCTTCATTGTAGCCTAGAATTTGTAATAAGTCTTCACTTTTTTGTTGTTCACTAAATAATTGAGTAGTTAATTTACCTTTTTTGTTTTTATTTATCAAAATATGTTTTGGTTGAGGAATAAGACAATGTTGTAATCCCCCAAACCCACCTATAGTTTCTTGATATGCTCCTGTATTAAAAAAACCAATGTAGAGAGGTTTGTCCTTTTTGTATTTTGGTAAATAAATAGCATTCATATGTTGTTCACTATTATAATAATCATCACTATCACAAGTTAAACCTCCCAGAAGCACTCTCTCATATTCATCATTCCATCGATTTATGGCCAGCATCACAAATCGTTTATTTATAGCCCAAGTATCTGGTAATGTTGTTATAAATGATGAATTAATCATATTCCATTTTTCGCGATCATTTTGTTGTTTCTGATACAATACCTCATATATTGCTCCACCACTCTCTCCAACAGTAAAACTCCCAAATTCTGTAAATATATTTGGTACTGATACTTCTCCTTCCTGACATGAGATGTTTATCTGATTGATAATTTCATCAACCATGTATTGATAATCATATTCAAATGCTAGAGAATTTTTGATAGGAAACCCTCCTCCAATGTTCAGACTATCTAATGTTGGACATATTTTTTTTAATTTCACGTACACTTTAAGACATTTTTGTAATTCATTCCAATAATAGGCGGTGTCTCTAATACCTGTATTTATGAAAAAATGTAACATTTTTAGCTCCACCTGTTTATTGTCCTTTATCTGCTTATTATAAAAAGGTACAATATTTTTATATCCTATACCTAATCTTGACGTATAAAATTCAAATTTTGGTTCTTCTTCTGATGCTATTCTAATTCCAATCTTGTATTTACCCTTAATTTCTTCCGTCAATAATTCAATTTCTTCATAATTATCAATAATCGGAATGCAATTATTATGTCCTCCGTTTATTAATTCTGCAATGTTAGTAATATATTGATCTCTTTTAAATCCGTTACAAATTAGATACGTATCATTAGTTATTCTTCCCTTCTTCTTTAACTTTTTCACAATATCCATATCTATTGCGGATGAAGTTTCTATATGGACATCATTCTGAAGTACTTCATCAAGTATGTGCTTAAAATGAGAACTTTTGGTACAATAACAATAATTATAAGAACCTTTGTAATTATTTTTTGTCATAGCTTGAACAAACCATTGTTTGGTTTTATTTATATTCTCCGATATTTTTGGCAAATAAGTGAACTTTAATGGTAACCCATATTGTTCTATCAACTTCATCAAGTCAATATTATGAAAGAGTAGATTATTATTATTTAGCCCAAACTCTTCTTGTGGGAAATGAAAGGTTTGGTCGATCAAATCTATATATTTTGTATTCATTATTTCTTTAAAAATTTTATTGCTGAAACTACCTTCAAATAGTAATATAAAACTATTGTTTTATATTTAAGACACAATAGCGTTTGACTTTTTAAAAGCTTGGATAACCATTTATACTTATATTGGGATAAAACAAGTAGCAAAAAAGTTCGAAAACACCTACAGTAACAATGAATTAAACTCTAATCAACTTACTTGTTGTAGGTGCAAAAGGGTATGAGTGTTGACTCGAAGTAATTAAAAAACCAGAAGTAAGCTTTAAATTTCGGTTACTTATCCAATAAGCCACATCTAACAGTAACTTCCTATACCTTAGACGTCCGAACTTATAAACATGCGTCATAATGTTCAGCCATTTGCTTCTGCAATTCTAAATAAAAAAAATCAAACATTTGTTAATTACACATAAAAAAATCAAACTATTTTTCAAAAAAAAAGACAAACACTTTAGATTCAAAACTTTTACTTTTTAAAAGTAAGCTATATTTGTTTGAAATTAAAGATAATCATGTGAATAAACCTTTATGAAGTGGCTTAAACTTTTTTAAATTCGCTATAAGAATCAGGGCAAAAGCATTTAAAATAGATTAAGTATTTTCTCTCTATATTTAGTATCCAAAACAGCTAACATTCTTTTGTTTTTCTTGCTTTTCTTTACTGTTGTTTCTTTGACAATAAGTCCCAATACTACCTTTAGTATGATGTTAAAATTTTGAGCTACATTTCCTTTTCTTTTTCTTGATTGATCTTCCCTAAACAATACATCAAGCGTCCAGTGAAGATTATTTTCTATGCTCCAATGTTTTCTTATAGAGTTATTTATTGTTTTTGCATCAGTAGTTAAGCTTGATATATAAATTCGCTGTTCGTTGCTGATTTTACCTGTAGATTTGTTAATTACTTGTGTTTGAATTCTTACGATTGTTTTTAATCCCACCCATTTATCTTTATTTTGGAGATGAGTTAAGTTGGAGTAAACCGAACAAGTACGATTCTCAATTCTTCCATGATCTAAATCCTCTTGAATATTTATCTCCTTGGGGGTTTCAAATCGAATAGTATCTAAAATATCTTGTTCCAGTGTCTTCTGGTTTCCTTTAACAGCTAATATATAGTCTGCATCCTTATCTATAATCATTTTAGCTATTTCTGTTTGGCAACCCATAGCATCTATGGTTACCGTAGTGTTTTCTAGGGTAAGTAAATCCAGTAATTTAGGAATAGCTGTAATCTCATTACTTTTATTGGTCTCAGAATTAGTTAAAACTATGCACTTTAGTGCATCTCGCTTTAGCTTCTAAAAACATTTACCTTTGTCTTATGACAGAACAACGGGTAAATGGCCATACAGTATCACGTTTAACGGTTCATCTAGTTTGGAGTACCAAGTATCGTTATCCTGTTTTAGAAGGAGATATTCAAAAACGATGTAGGTCAATTCTAGTTCAGGTTTGTGATGCAGAAGGAGTGAGTATTTTGAAAGGCGTAGTTAGTAAAGATCATGTTCACATGCATATTGAGTACCGTCCGTCTCA
>CAVYIL010000254.1:0-43436 GCA_963768325.1 uncultured Flavobacteriaceae bacterium
ATTCTGCTTAATAGTGTTTTAAAAAGTTAAAAATTGTGCTTTTCTATCAAAAAATAAACTTTGCAACAGAGCCCAAATTATTAGATTTTTGGAAAGGGAGCTGTACTAGACCTGAGCTATAGAATGGATTTTCAGTTTGGAATATATGTACTCTTAAACATCTTTTTTCTATTTTTTTGGTGTAAATCTATTTCAGGACAAGGCAATTTCTCTATTACCTGAAAAAAAGGTACGAAGTTCGAGGAATAGTATTGTTTAGATCCACTCTATTAAAAACGAATTCTATATAATCCCTTCCGAATACTAAATACACTGGTAATCAATACGGTATGATATGTACTTTTGCTTTATTAAACAAAAAACATAGCAACATTGTATATATCCTTGTTTTTAGAATTTTGATACATGTTGGTAATAAAAAAAAATTATTTATCGTATAACCTACTTAACATTATGAAATCAATTTTACTACTATGGATTACAGTTCTTTTTTATTCTTTACAAATACATGCTCAGCAGTATGATGTAACAACTATTTTACAGAATGGTTCTCCAGAAAAAACTTACAATTTAGTTGTTGTAGCAGAAGCCTATACAAAAGCTGATTTTGATTTATTTATAAACTCCTCAAAATTAATTGATGATATCTTAGCCGAAAATCCTGTATATGCTGATATGTTAGATAAAATGAATATTTATGCAATTAGTACTCCGTCAGTTGATTCATCAATTAGTTTAGTTGCACTAAATCCTAATCCAAATGCTGAGATTGATCCTATTCAGACTTCTGTCCCTAAAAATACTTTTTTTAATATTAATTATCAGAACTCATATCGAGCGTATTCTTTAAAAAAAGAAACAATTGTTAAAGCAAGAAGAGTTGCTGCAGAACATGTTCCTTTTACGGATAGTGTTTTGATTTTAGTTAATGGATCACAAGGGCAACCATTATCTGGAGTTGCTTCTACTAACGGATTTGTTGCTGTTGTGGGGGTAAAGGATAGCTTTAATAAAATGTTGGAAAAGCATGCATTGATTCATGAACTGGGTCATAGTATTGGTGGTCTAAGTGATGAATATGCTCTTGGTAAGGAAGAAGGTTTTAATAAAACAACTAATAATGATCCTAATACTATCAGATGGAAAGATTTATTACATTTAAGTGATGTTGGCATAGAATCTACTATCCCTGAAATAGGTGTATATATTCCAAATCTAAAGTGCACAATGAACACATTTAATCACACGTATTTTTGCCCTGTTTGCCAAAACAGAATGAAAAATATTACAAATATTAATGAGAATAAAAAATTACCGTATGTACATAGAATGTATGCTATAGATGAAGATGAAGATGCTCTCACCTATTCTTATGGTTGGGATAAGATACCTGGTGCTACTAATTATGAAGTGACATTTAAGGATTTTGGTAACCGCTTAGAGTATACAGAAATCACTAACACTAACCAAATAGTTTTTAAGCTCTCCAGAATTCCAAAATATTCTGGAATTAGTATGACTATTAGGGCTTATAATGATTCGTATAGTTCTGTTTTTAAACAATTTATTGTACCTGTAAGGTCGAGATATAATTCCGAACCTTTTGAAGTTCCTTCTACAATTAATATTACGAATATTAGTGATACTTCTTTTAAGGCAGAATGGAAGTCTAATACTAAATCTTTAGCGACTCTTATTCGTTTATGGAATAGTACAGGTGAGTTTTCTGAAATTATTACAGATCAAGATTTCTTTGTTTTTAATAATCTAACTAAAAATGGAAAATATAAAATGGAGATTGCTGCTGTAAACCCTTATGATCATTACGTCAGTTATAGTAGTCCGTTTAGCAATAAAATAGAAATAGATCTAGGCGTTTTTAACACCCAAGCCCCTATTGCAAATTTCGAATCTACAAAATCATGTAATAGCGTAACGTTTAAAGATATTTCTTTAAATACAGTTATTTCTTATTTATGGGATTTTGGTGATGGAACAAAATCTACTGAAAAAAATCCAACACATACGTATACTAAAAGTGACCATTATAAAGTATTATTAAAAGTATCTAACAATTCTGGTTCTGATACTAAAGAAATAAGTGTTAACATTATAGCTCCATCTTTACCTAATACTATAACGGAGCAGGTTAACCTAGGTAAATCAACAACAATTAACTTACCAGGTACTAATGGATATATCTGGTATGATAATCAAATAGGAGGAAACTTAATTGGTATGGGTAGTACATATACTACTCCAACAATTACAGAAAACCAGACCTATTATGTGTCTGCAACCACTAATCAAACTGTTGCCAATGTAGGTCTTAAAAACATAGATACTAAATCTGGTAATATACATGACGGAGGTTTATATTTGGTTTTTGATGCTAAAGAAAGAATATTACTTAAAAAAGCTAAAGTATATGCTCAGGGAGATGGAAACAGAAGACTTGAAGTTAAGGATGATGCAGGAAATCTACTTGCTGCTACAGTTATGAGAATACCAGATGGAGAAAGTATTATTGATATTAATATGGTAATTCCTCAAGGTAATAACTTACGTATTGGTTTTACTAAAGGAGCTAAATTATTCAGAAATAATAAAAATGCAAAATACCCTTACGAAGTTTCTGATGTACTAACAATTAAAAAAAGTTCTGCACCAACAAACAACTATTATTATTATTTATACGATTGGCAAATAGCTACATTCGGAGATTGTGAGACTAAAGAAAGAACGGCAATACATGTTGAAGTAACTAAGGATATTAATTATTCTTGCGATGGTGTAAGTGAATATGATAGACAAACTCAATATGTTGCAGGAGATAAAGTTGTTCATTTAGGAAAACTATACAAAAAAAACAAAAATGGCTCTTGGGAATTCCTTGCACATTGTCACATTCCTGTTGATCCTTGCCATGGTGTAAGCGAATATATACGTGGTAAGGTTTATGCTATCGGAAATAGAGTAACTTATAAAAATAAACTTTATGAAAGAACAAGTGTTGAATGGAGATTCCTTGCTACTTGTGGTGTGACATCAAAAAGTGCTCTAATTACTACTAACGAATCTAAGGAAATAAATAGTGTAAGTTTTGTTGTGTATCCTAACCCTGTTAAACAAACACTTAACGTAGACATATATAATTTAAGGGATCGAAATTCTATATTATCTATAAAAGACATTAATGGTAGAACCTTGAGAACAATAAGTTTAGATATACCAATGAATGAAAAAGTTGGACAAACAGTAGATATGAGTCCTTTTGCCACTGGAGTATATTTTGTACAAATTACAGGAGACAAAAAAACTATATCTCAAAAAATATTTAAACAATAATTCTACTTTTAGCTTAGTACTTTTGCGTACAGCTATAACGGATAAGGGTATAAAACATAGTGTAATCCATGTTTTATACCCTTATCCGTTTTTAATTCCCATATTTATCATGTCTATCTTCAAGACCCTTATCCTGTCTGCTTTCTCCAATTTCAAGAGCAGATAATACTAAAAACTCGCTAATCTATTTTACTATATTAACTCTTTTTAAGGGGTCAGAATGCATCAGGGTATAATAACGAGCACAAAATACGAAACTGTAAATCAAATATGCCGGCCCTTTCCTCTTTAGAGTTGTTTTACAAACTCTAATGCCCAATATAGGGTACTACTCCCTTTTTGGGTATCTATTTGTTCATAATATTGAATATACTTCCTTTCTATGCAAACCGATTGCACATGGATAGCATCCTGAGGAAGTTGTTCTAATTGCTCTATGGTATACTGCCAATTTTTATCTACTGCTCGATGGTATTCTAACAGAATATCTTCAATGCCCATATGTTCCATAAGTTTTACTTGCGTGTCTTATAAATTATTACTTTGTAAAGCGGTACAGTTTAGGCTTACAAGTGGTTTTAGCCTACAAAAATAAAGGTATTCTAAAACTATTATCCTAAATAGAGGTGAAAATTTATGGCAGTATCATTACCCTACACCTATAGAACCGTTGTATATTCTTTATACTGCGTAGCGGGCGTAGCATCCATTTTAGATTGGTGGTAGCGCAAATAACCCAATATCAATTTCACAATCACATCATTTTGGTTTTCATGACTATCCGTTACTAATACCAAGTTGTTTCTAAAGCTGCAATCATAAGTCTATCAGAAAGTTTATTTCCAAAATATCTTCGGTTGAATTTATAACAAAATTCATCTAAATAGTTTTGAAAATATTGCTGATTTATACAATTATGATGAATCCCCACAAGCACTTTTTTGGCATTACTTATTGTTCTATTCACCCAAGGAAACACTTTTTCGGATTTTGTTTTATTGGGTTCTATTACTATACTGTGATTTACTATTTTTTCTTTTAATTTAGCATATCCTTTATATCCATCCGTTAAAGCAGATGCTGTTTTATTTACTGATTTTTCAACCACTTTATTAATACTTTCTGCTTTCAAATCCTCCATCACTACCATTTTTAAATAACCTACTTTTCTGTTAGGTTTACCTTTTTTAGGTGCTTCAATACTAGGTTCGGATTCGACCATAACTAATACTTTAGCCTGCCTTTCGCTTCCTCTTCCGCGTTTATTGGAGGTAGTATCTTTATTGGTTTGCTCCGATTTTTCTTTAAGAACATCTTTATTGTCGACTCTTTCAAAAAAACCTTCATCAAATTCTATACAGCCATTTAATTCATATTTCGCTTCTCTTTTACCCATAACCCTACGAATTTTATGCATCATAAACCAAATAGGTTCATAGCGCTTGTGACCCAACATACGTTGCATTTCTAATGCAGAAAAACTCTTTTTAGAGAGTGTCATTAATTCGATACAAATCATCCAATATTGAAATGGTAATTTACTGTTTTCCATAACAGTACCTGATCGAAGACTTAAACGGGTGCCACATTTTTTACATTGAAATTTTAAATCCGTATTTCGAAAATAGTGTTCGCTATGACTGCACTTTTTACAGATAATCCCCATCTCAAGACGTTTTAACTTAAAACCTTCAATACAGGTAGATTCATCAGGATACTTTTTGAAAAATTTGAGAAGATTCATACTTTCTATTTTGAGTGTAAATTGATCAAATGTATGCTTTTTTAGAAATTGGTACAAGTAACGGATGGTCATATTGGTTTTTATAAATGGGATTGCCATTAAAATCTCGTTCATTGAGATACATACGTACCTTTCGGCTTTCTTCCTGATCTATATACCGTTTGGCAGAACGAATAAAGGCAGCTCTACTACACCCGATGATCTTTTGCTGTCGCATATTGATATACAAGAAAAAACTTTTTTGCACCGCATACTGCGATGTGCTTAAACGACCATCTGCATATGCCTTGGAGGCCAGATCATACTGCTCATCCACTATGAGCTGTGCTATACGTACCATAGCATATTTAGGAATACGCTCTCTGTATTTAATGATCTCATCGACCTGATGATGCAGGCGTAGCCAAGTACAATTTTGCCATTCCGAGGTCGTAATCTTTGCAATGGACTGGTGGGTTAATAGAACATCTATCCCTTTATGGCGTACCGTACACAAAGCCCCAATCATGGATTGCCCCTTTGCGCCTGCCATAAATGGCATACAACGACAACTGTATGTTGTTGTAGCATCCCGAAGGGTGCTATTCAATATACAGATTGTTGGCGGTAATTTTTTAGTTGTCAAATGCTATTTGTTTGTTTTTATTGGTCTCAGAATTAGTTAAAACTATGCACTTTAGTGCATCTCGCTTTAGCTTCTAAAAACATTTACCTTTGTCTTATGACAGAACAACGGGTAAATGGCCATACAGTATCACGTTTAACGGTTCATCTAGTTTGGAGTACCAAGTATCGTTATCCTGTTTTAGAAGGAGATATTCAAAAACGATGTAGGTCAATTCTAGTTCAGGTTTGTGATGCAGAAGGAGTGAGTATTTTGAAAGGCGTAGTTAGTAAAGATCATGTTCACATGCATATTGAGTACCGTCCGTCTCAGGATGTAAGTAGTCTAGTTAAGAAATTGAAAGGTCGCAGTTCAAGAAAGCTTCAGCAGGAATTTCCTAATCTGAAAAAGCGCTATTGGGGTCGTCATTTTTGGGCTATAGGATTTGGTTGTTGGAGTACAGGAAATATTACAGATAAAATGGTAAATGATTATCTAGAGCATCATCGCAAATCTAGTAATGATACAGATTCTTTTATCTTGGAATGATTCCGTACTGCTGACTTTAGTCAGATTTAAAAACCTATGGACTTTAGTCCATAGTGGTTTAGTTAAAAAATTAGAAATGGCATCATTGGCTTTATTAATATTTTTTAAGTTAAAATACCAGTTAGTCGTATTTTCTAATTGGCTAGATCGAATTTGGGATGTAGCTCTAGCCATTGTCGGAACACCCAGATTACAACCATAAGCGGTTATTCCTGCGAAAAACAAAGATTTACTAGGTCTTTTTCTTTGATACATTGGCTGAAGGTGTTCGAAATTCTCCAAAAAATGACTAACTGAATCAATTGTAGATAATACTTCACTCAAAGCAATAGATGATTCCCTAGGGAATAAAGATACATCTTGAGCTTCTCTTTCTACCTTTGGCGTAACTACATGAAATTTATTATTCTTATTCTTGCGGAAATATTTATTTTTCCCTGCTAGAATAGTATCATTGGTATTATTAAAATGATAATGTAAACTTTTTTTATAATCAGAAATTCGAACTTTAACATCTTTCAAATGAGATAAATTGGCTTTATCAAGCAAATTATCAGAATTTTGATCCCAAAAATGCTTAGGGATTAAATGATAATCCATAGCCTTGTATTTATAAGTATATTTTAGATTAAGACTTCCTCTACCAATTGCATCCATTATCTTTTGAAAGAGTAGTATTTTATAAAGTGATATTTTAAATTTCCCATTTTCATCAAGTAACACCTGTTTTTCTATTTCATTAAGAAATTCAATTGGTGCATTTTTGGTGATTAATCCTTCTTTATCCCGAAAATACTCAATAGCTTGTATGAGATGCTTATTAGAAGTTCTAGTATCAAAGGTCAAATTATTTATAATTGGACTTGCTCTATTTTGTAGACTTTGTGATTGTTCTGCTAAATATTTATAATAATCATCTTGTTTTGAAAGCTCTTGTTGCTCTTTGATTTGTTCGAAATTAGTAGTCTCTACATTATTTTTTTTAGGAAGAAGCATTTGTAGCTCTTGTTCCTTTTGAATAGCAGAGATATTCATCCATGTTAATTCTTTTATTTTTTGAAGTAATTTAATTTTATCCTCTGCCAGATTAATGACTTGTTTAAAATCATTTTTACGTTTTTTACGTTCCTGAAAAAGATTGTCTTTTTCTTTAGATGCGGCTTTATTCTTAGCAATTTTACAGACAGATATAAATGAACGAGCCATCCAATCTTCAAAAATGCAACGTTGGTAAGCGCAAAAGACTGCTAAGTTAAAGTAACGATCTAATTTCTTTTTTCTAATTATATGAACTGATTCCATTTTTTGAACTAATTCTCCAAAATGACGAACAGCGTTATCACTTAATTTAAGTTGATTTAATAAGGGTTCTATTGTATCAAAAATAATTTGTATTGTTTTTAATTTATTAATATTAGATTTAATTTGATTAGGAGAGTCTGAAGGACTTAATTTATGAAGGACTGTCAAAACATATTCTTGTTTTCCTTGATCAGTTTGTTTTTCCATTAATTTATCTAACGCAGTCATTTGTTCAGAATTGAGTAATTGATTAAATTTTTCCTTCACTTTTTTATTACGTTGACGTATTGATTCTGTAAGTATTAATTGGATATTATAATAAGTTGGACATTCTATATGTCTGAATTCTAACCATTCTAAAATATAATTCATAATAAATATAGGATCTTCCCAAGAGTAAACCTGTTCTTTTATAGAATCCTTTACTAGAAGATTATGAGTTCGAGGCTGATAAGATTGAAATGCAAAATGATCTAGAATGAGTTGACGATGACGTTTGTAAGTGCTTCCTGTATAGTTTTCTATATCAAAAGCAATAAGCATTACTCCATATTGATTACAAAGAAACCGTATATCCTTTTGGTGAAATAATGATGGCGAGAAAAATCGTTTTGTTACTAAGAAATAACCAAACATTAATCGGAATCCTACTTTATTACTAATAATAGGAAAAGATTGAATTTTAATCTGTAAAGAAGAGGGTAATGACAAAAAGTGTTTTCTTTCTTTAGCAAAAAACACAGGTGGTTTCTCATATTCAGCTTGTTTCTTATCTGATAGAATTTGAACTAAAGGCATAAAGTTTAATGATTAAAATAAACGGACGTTTTTAATAATTAAATATTGCTAGTTAAAATATACTATTAATTTATATGAAAACTGATTAATTAAATATATTATATACCTTTAACCTAATTTTAACTAAAAATAAAAGATGATTTACGCCTATTTAAGAGTAAGTTCAGACAAACAATCATTAAATAATCAACGGTATGAAATATTAAAGTATTGTGATAAAAATGATTTCAAAATAGATCAATGGATCGAAGAAACAATAACCAGTAAAAGTAAGTTAAAAGAAAGGACGTTATATTCACTTTTAGAACAAATGGAAAAAGGTGATATTTTAATTTTATCTGAAATTTCAAGGCTTGGAAGAAATTTAATGGAAATCATGAAGTTACTTCATGATTGTATGGAAAAGAAATGTATGGTTTATACCATCAAGGAAAACTATCAACTAGGTGACAATATCAATTCAAAAGTATTAGCTTTTGCTTTTGGATTGTCTGCTGAAATTGAACGAAACTTAATTTCTCAAAGAACTAAAGAAGCCTTAGCAAGGGCAAAATCAGAAGGAAAGAAACTAGGAAGACCAAAAGGAAGCCTTTCTAAAAACACTAAATTATCTGGAAAAGAACAAAGTATTAAAGAACTTCTTGATAAGAATGTATCCATCAGTGCTATTGCAAGAATCATGGATGTAAATAGACTTACTGTAAAATCATTTATTGAGTCGAGAAAATTAAAATAATAGAAATGAGGCGTAATAGAAAATTACATTGATAACATAAGTCAGAGATATTTATCACGAGCCTTAGAATTTCATGATATTTTACATTATCAAAAAATCATTGTGGCACTTTCCCAAACAGACAGATTAATGAAAGAAATTGATAAAATTGAGTAATTCTTGTATGTTATATAACAATTTAAAAGAGGACATAATTCTCTAAAATAATTTTTATTTATTTTTTAAACGATTCTTAAAAAAATACTCAGGATCTCATTTTGGGAATTGAAAAACCTTTGTACACCTATCCAATACACGAGTTTCATTAAATATCGTGGCATAATTCTCCCTTTTGGCGTGACCGAACCGGTATTGTGAGATGTTGAAAACGAACATTTTAATGTATAGGTTTTAGGTTCTTAACTTTTCAGGTTATCTTTGCGCCTAAAATTAGTTGGAATATATTTTTTTAAAGGAAAAAATAAAATGAAGATAGAAAAATCGGATATTTTAAAAGCACTAGAAACTATAACCGTAGCAGGAGAAGGAAAGAATATGGTAGAAAGTGGTGTCGTAAAAAACGTTATTACTTTTGGAGATGAGGTAATTGTTGACTTGGTATTGTCAACTCCAGCATTGCATATTCGTAAAAGGGCAGAAGTAGATGTGATGAAAGCAATTCACGAAAAAGTATACGAAAAAGCTAAAATCAAGGTTAATGTTAAGGTGGAGTCTAAAGAACCTACACGACCAGAGATTAAAGGTAAACATATCCCTGGCATCAAAAATATAATAGCAATTGCATCTGGTAAGGGAGGAGTAGGTAAATCTACAGTAACATGTAATCTTGCAGTAACTCTTGCCAAAATGGGTTTTAAAGTAGGAGTGTTAGATGCGGATATTTATGGTCCTTCTGTCCCTATAATGTTTGATGTAGAAAAAGAAAGACCACTATCTGTAAATGTAGATGGGAAATCAAAAATGAAACCTATAGAAAACTATGGGGTAAAGATATTATCGATAGGCTTTTTTACTCAGCCTAACCAAGCTGTTGTTTGGAGGGGACCTATGGCAGCAAAAGCTTTGAATCAAATGATCTTTGATGCTGCTTGGGGAGAATTAGATTTTATGTTAATTGATTTACCACCTGGAACAGGAGATATTCATTTATCTATAATGCAATCTTTGCCATTAACAGGAGCAGTAGTTGTTAGTACTCCACAAAATGTAGCATTAGCAGACGCTAGAAAAGGAGTAGCAATGTTTCAGCAAGATAGTATAAATGTCCCTGTATTAGGAATTATAGAAAATATGGCTTATTTCTCACCAGAAGAGCTTCCTAACAATAAATACTATATCTTTGGTAAAGAAGGAGCCAAACATTTGGCAGAAGACTTGAATATTTCTTTTTTGGGGGAGATACCTTTAGTACAAAGCATAAGAGAAGCTGGTGATGTTGGTCGTCCAGCAGCATTGCAGACTGCAACTACTTTAGAAAAAGCTTTTGAAGAATTAACTAGGAATGTAGTGCAGGAAGTAGTGGATAGAAATGATAATTTACCACCTACTGAAATAATTAAAATAACAACAATGGCAGGATGTTCTGCTGTAAAAAAATAGAAAATGACTTCTGAAGAATTGAGAATTAATGTTGAAAAGGCACTGGACGAAATTCGTCCTTTTTTAGAAAATGATGGAGGAAATATTTCTTTAGTTTCTATCGAAGATGATAAAAGGGTTAAGGTTCAGTTAGAAGGTGCTTGTGTAGGATGCAGTGTGAATCAAATGACACTTAAGTCAGGGGTAGAGATGACTATAAAGAAATTTGCACCACAGATAGAAGAGGTGGTTAATATTGGATAAATTCTGGTCTAGTGTTCTGTGATAAAATTAGTTAATTTCTGAGGTCCTTCTAAGAGAGTGCGAATAATTTTCAGAGTACCATCCTCAGTTGTGGCAATTTCCCATTTTATTAGGCTGATGTTTCCTTTTTCGATCTCTATTCCTGTAATAGATCTTGGATGAACACAGCAACCAGAATTGAATAAGGCTGGCTCTCCTACTTTAGGAAAGCGTGGTCGGTGGGTGTGTCCCATAATTGTTAATCTGTTTTTATGATTAACAATCCACTCTTTTATTCGACGTTCTATTTTTATAGTTTCTTTGTAATTTTTTGCAGGGCTTGTAGGATCCGCAATACCTATAACTTGTAACGATTTCCATAATACCCTAACCAGAAATCTATTGATTCTCCAGCCTACATAATTTAAGAAATCTGCTTGATGACCATGTAGTAGAAAAAGTTCTTGTTTAGTGTCTTTATGTTTTAATATTATAGCTTCGTTATAAGTTAAATCTGGAAATAAAGGGGTGTCTTCACCTATTTTTTCATCAAAAAAAGAGGATAAATTCTTTTTTACATATTTAGGATCTTGATAAACCATATCATGATTACCCCATATCATATTAAGTCTGTTTTTACTATAAAATAATTGCAATAATCCATAGATGTTTTTATGAGCCCTGAATATAGTTTCGAAATGCAGATTTTCCCATAATTCATCTCCATCTCCAAGTTCAAAATAGGTGAAATTTTCAGTATAATAATACTTTAATGCGTGGTAATAAATGTTACGATTATTAGCAAAATCATCAGCAAAACTATTGTCTCCTCTATGACAATCACTAAAGAGAATAAGTTTGGAATGATCATCAATAATAAGCCTTTTAGCTTTTTTGTATGCTCGGTCTAAACGAGATGTAGAGGACATGTTTTTAAATTTTTAAAAAATTTAAGTAAGAGGCTTAATTTCTAGAGCGCGTTTGTTTGTATTGTTATGGTTTTCTACCATCATTCTAATAAAATGAAAAAACTCACTATAACCATATTTATGAGGGTATAAAGAATTATTGATAAGGGTTATTGGGGTGTGGTTTAAATTATTAGTATTGGCCCAATTAGTATGCTGCTTTAATAATTCTATATGTTCTGAGGAATTAGATGGAATGCTATGTTTTTTAATCCATTGGCTATACGTTCTGTCGTTAAACCAATCACGATAAGCCTTTATAAAATTATCAGAGCCTTTGTTTTGGAATATTTCAATAAGTCTAAGAGTGATTTGTGTTTCATGATTACTGATATCTTCAAGGTTAACTTTAAACCGAATAACAATCTGTACATCAAAATGTATTGTTTTTAAGATTCGTACACATGCTTCGAAAGCATTTTTGCAATATCCACACATTGGGTTTGATAACGTGATGATTTTAAAATTAGAATCAGGATTGCCCAGTATAATTTCGCTTTTAATTTCTGGGTTGTATTCTATTTTCCTAGATAAGCTAAATAAATAATTAAAAATTAAGCCATCTTTTTTAAATTGATTAAGTTTTATATTTTCGGCTTTAATTTTTTTGTTTTCTATTATTTTTTCTTTCATAACGATATATGCCAAAGTAAAAAAAGAAAAGAATGAAATAAAGCTAAAAGTTAAGGAAGGATTTATTTCTAAAGGAAAATATCTTAAAATAATTATAGAACATGTTATTGTAACAGCGCTTATCGATAAGCAAAGTACACACCATTTTTTTGTTATAAATGACTGTATATAAAAAGAATAGCTTATAAAAGGAACACATGCAATTGCGGGTAGAAGTAGGGAGGAATTAATGCCAAAAAATAAAATATAAGTTAATATAGAACCAAAAAACACAAAGCTAGAGTCTGCTAATGAAAAGTTCTTTAGTAATTTATTATTGGTACTGTTTATAATATTTCCGCAATTAGAAGTTCCTATAGTAGTACAAAACCTATGTAAAATAGGAGATTGTATACCAGTGCTTTCACGCAATGCAATAACACTAAGTACTGACCCTAAAAGTAATAATAGCAAGTAACTGATCGTAGAAATTGTCCAGTCTTTTTGTGAAAGCGTAACAAAAGAACTTGTAAAAATAGCTAGAAGAAGGAAAATAGATAAAATAGAATCTTCAGATAATAACTGCTTAGAGAGTTGAAATCTGCTAGAACTGTACTCTACAGCTATTGTTTTGGGAATCCATATTTTTTTAAACTCACTAAAACTAAGTGTCTTGTTTTTGTTCCCTATGTATTTTAGAATTATAGCTTGATTCTTTTTTGTAACAGAGGCTATCTCTTCTACATTATTGATTTTGATAAGAGTGATAAAGCTTTTTGGCATTAAATCTAAAGTTTCTAAAGGGACTTCAACAGCAATATTATCAATATTAAAATAATCAAGGGTATCAGTAATAGACTGAAAACTAGGATAGTTTGGGTGTGTTTGTAGTTGAAGTTCTAGATCTTTTCTGTTGTAATTGGTGATTCTATTCTGAATCAATACATGTTCAACAATTTTTTCAATAGTATACTCCATGTTTTTTGCGAGAGATGATTTAATTAGATTTAACTATTTTTTGTTAGGTAATTAATTTTCCCTAATTACATTCTAAAATAGAGATTTATAAAGTTAAATTAGTACTGTGGGTGCTTTTAATATGTATGGTTAAAGCATCTGAAAAACGAGTAATAGAGCACAAGTAATTGTATGTCAATTAATAGATATTCGTGTTATTTGTTTCGCTATATCCCCAGAATTTATATTAAATTTATAAAATCAAATGTGGGTTTTTTTTGTAGAATGGTATTCTAAAATAATTTAAATTCAATTTTTTTTGGTTTATAATGTAGTTTATCTTTTCTTAAAAAAGAAAGAGGTATGCCTTTCTTTATACGGATATAATAGAACTGTAAATTACAACAAAAGGAAGTAACATAGAGTCTAAATATCCAAGTGCAAAGTTACGTAATTTCATTAATGATTATGTAGAATTTATGATTTTTAATGTGTTAATGGTTTAATTTATAGAAAGATATTGCTTCGGAAGCTTCTCGAAAAAGAAAACATATTCTACAGAAATCAAATTACCATTCATTAATACGATTAGAGTCGAGTTTAATAAAAATAAAAAGTAAAAGAGTGAACCCCCACAATCCTGAACCCCCATAACTAAAAAAGGGTAAAGGTATCCCGACAGTTGGTAATAATCCGGTAACCATGCCAACATTTATTACGAAATGAATGTATAAAATTCCGACTACACTATAGCCATATACTCTGCTAAATTGGGATTTTTGGCGTTCTGCTAAATGTAATAGCCTCATTAATAATAACACGAATAATAGAATTACAGTTGAAGCGCCAATAAACCCCCATTCCTCTCCTACAGTGCTAAATATATAGTCGGTGTGTTGTTCTGGGACAAACCCTCCTTTGGTTTGGGTTCCTTCTTTCCATCCTTTTCCATTCCAACCTCCGCTACCTATGGCAATTTGACTTTGATTAGTGTTATAACCTATTCCTTTGGTATCTACTTCTTTACCTAGTAGGATATTAAAGCGATCTCTATGTCTTTGTTCAAAAACAGAATTAAAAATATAATTAACTGAAAAACAAAATGCAGTAATCACTGAAATTATCAAAATAAATTTAAGGTAGTTTGGTTTATGGTTTCTTTTCTTTATAAGAATTAAGATCATTATGGTAGCTATTACTAAAACCACCCATATAGGTTTAAATAATAGTGTTAAAATAAATAATATAGCGGCAGAAACCCCAATAATTAAGTAAGAAGCGGCTAATCCCTCTCGATAGAGAGGAAAGAAAAAAGCAGTATAAACCAATGCGCTACCTGGGTCTGGCTGTGGTATAATTATCAAAGCAGGTAGTATAATGATTAAAAAGGCTTTTAATTGATGGTTGATAGATTTAATATTTGTCTGCATGTCGCTTAGAAACTTGGCTAAAGCTAAGGCAGTACATGCTTTTGCAAACTCAGATGGTTGTATGCTAATTATCCCAAAAGAATACCAAGATGTTGCTCCAGAAACGGTTTTTCCAAATATAAAAAGCCCTAAAAGGGAAGCTATTGAAATAACGTAAATCAAACCTGCGAATTGTTCGTAGAACTTTGTTTCTATTGCTTGAGTTATGATAATTAATATGATACTTAATAAAATCCAAACAGCTTGTTTTGCATAGATTTGTGATAGGTCAGTAATGGAAAAAACTTCGTTCTCGTAGGATGCAGAATAAATATTTACCCACCCAAAACTTACTAATAATACAAAGATAAGAACCGTAATCCAATCAATTGAAATTATATTAGATCTTTCCATTATTGATTGATTTTAAAAGGTTCATTACTATAGGGTTTAGCATATTCTTCTTCTAGGCTATGTGATAAAATCCAATCCTCTAAATCCGTTCTTGTAATTGTTTTTTTAAGATACTTTTCAATCATTAGACTGGCAATTTTACCCGCATACCTAGATCCCCAATAACCATTTTCTGTGAATACGGTAATGGCGATTCTTGGATTATTCTTAGGGGCGAAGGCTATAAAAACAGAATGATCCGTTAATTGTACTTTTTTTCCATTAATTTTGGTGAAATTTTCTGCTGTTCCTGTTTTACCACAAATTTCTATATCAGGTACCTGTAGACTACTTGCTGTGCCATGGGTATATACTTGGTACATTCCTTCAATAACAGGTTCGAAATGTTTTTTGTTAATTGTAGTGTGTTTAGGAATAGTATAATTTTCATTTTCTATCGGTATACCATCTATTGCTTTTATGATATGTGGGGTATAAAAGTACCCTTTATTTCCAATAGCTGCAGTCATGTTAGCCAATTGAATTGGTGTGGCTAATACCTCTCCTTGACCAATAGCATTAGAGATTGTAGCCGTAGCATACCATTTATATTTAGGGTATTGATATACTTTGTTGTAATATTCTGAATCGGGAACTTTTCCTGGTCTACCAGTAGACAAATCATTTCCTAAAAATTTACCTAACCCAAAACTTTCTACATGTTTTTTCCAATTGTCAATACCTTGCTGAGGGGTTTCATACTTTTCTATAATTCTCCGATATACATTAGCAAAATAAGCATTACAAGAGTTAGATATTCCAGGTATCATAGTTAAAGGGCTTCTATGCGAATGACAACCTAGTTTTTGATTTTTTTTGCCGTAATAGTAGCCCATGTAGCAGGAGAAGCTATCGTGAGTGTTTACGACGCCTTCTTGTAATCCTACAAGTGCATTAATTACTTTAAATGGAGATCCAGGTGGGTATTCTCCTTTCACACCTCTATCAAATAATGGATTGGCTATGGTGTCGTAATATAATTTGGTGAAATTAGGTGATCTTTTTCTTCCAACTAGTAATTCGGGTTTATAACTTGGGGCTGTGATCAAAGCTAATATTTCACCTGTAGATGGTTCTATTGCTACAATCCCTCCACGTTTATTGATCATTAATTTCTCTCCATATTCTTGAAGTTTAGAATCGATGGTTATTGTTAAATCTTTACCATTAACTGGTAATGTATCAAACCTCCCGTTTTTATAAGGACCAATATCTCTATTAAATCGGTCTTTTTGTATACGTTTTACACCTTTTATACCTCTTAATTCTTCCTCATATTGCTTTTCTACTCCATTCATACCTATAAGATCTCCAGATAGATAGTATGGGTCTTTTTTTATCAGAGCTTCATTAACTTCCCCAATATAGCCTAATACGTTGGCAGCGTTTATAGTATAATAATCTCTAAGAGAACGTTTCTGAATATAGAAACCTTCATATTTTCGCATTTTCTCTTGTAAATAAGCGTATTCTTCTTTGGTTATTTGTGGAATAACTATAGAGGGTACTCTGGGAGAATAATTTCTTGCTTTTTTTAATTCTTTTACTAGATTGTCTTTGGTGATATTAAGTAAGGAGCAAAATTCTAGAGTATCAAAGGGTTTTAATTCTCTAGGGATGGTCATTACGTCATAAGAGGGTTGATTGGTTACCAAAAGTTTTCCGTTTCTGTCATAGATGGCACCTCGTTGTGGATAGTCATATATTACTTTTATTGCATTATCATCTGATAGAGAGCTAAATGAGGTATTGTATATTTGCAGGTAAAAAAGGCGAAATACAAATATTAAACCCGTGATGATTATGATAAGGTAAAGTAACAACTTTCTCATGAGTCTTTCCTTCTAAACAATGCCAAAATTAGTGAAGTAATTACAATAGTGAAAATGCTAGAAAATAACGTTTTTTTCAAAATTAAAAATATATGAGAAATGTTAAATGATTCTAAAGAAAAAAGAAGTAGGTGATGAATCAATACCATAGAGGACATATAAATTAATCGTTCTACAAACCCTACTTTACTTAGTTTGACGGTTTGAAACTCGTAGCTCAATCCAAAAGTAAACCTTAAAATTATTGGTCGAATAAAAGCTATGATTAGGCATGCTGAGGCATGAATGCCTCCTGAGTCACCAAACATGTCTATAGTGAGTCCTAAAATAAAACTTAATAATAAAAATAGATTTTGGCTAACCGTTATTGGAGCAAGTATAATAAAAATAATATAAATGTATGGGTTTAGGTATCCTAAAAAATTGATATGGTTGAATACTAATACTTGAGTCAATATCAGAACAAAAAACCTGATGATATGTATGAGTATTTCTTTGTTCATTAATTTGGTGTTTTCTCTAAACTAATTATTTCTTCTTTATCATTGCTTTTTAAAGCGTAAACAAAACCTAAATTAGTCATGTCGTTAAATAGGGCAACATCGATTAAATAATAGCTTTGATTTTGGTCTAATTGATAGTTGATTATGGTTCCTATGGCAATCCCTTTTGGAAAAATAGAAGAGCGTCCGTTAGTTATAATAGTATCCCCAATTTTCAGCAAAGCTTGTCTAGGGATAGTTTCTAATTGTACAATATTAGGGTCTTTTCCATTCCAGATCAATGAACCATATTGATTAGAGTTTTTTAAACCAGCATTAATTTTAGAGTTGCTATTCAGGATAGAAATTACTCTACTATATTTAGTTGAAGTATTTTCTATAATACCGACAATACCTTTATCGGTTACAACCCCCATGTCTGGCAAAACGCTGTCCTTTTCCCCCTTATTGATTAGGATATAGTTATCGATTTTGTTGTAATCATTTTTATATACTCTAGCTTCAATAAACGTGTATGGGTTAATGTATGATATTGTGTCGATAAATTTGGTAGAAAGAGTATCTATTTCAGAAAGACTTATTAGATTTCTTAATTTTCGATTCTCTTCTAACAATCGTTCATTTTCTTTTTTTAATCCAAAATAAGTGCTAATTGAATTTTGCCATTTATATATTCCTGCCGTAATAAAGTTAGTAGAGCTAATAAATTTGCTTTTATGGTAGGAATGAGATTCTATCGTAAATAATAGTGACAAAAATAAAAGTAGCAAAAAAAGCAAAAATTTTGTGTTTCTTATTAGAAAATTAATTATCTGCTGCATGCTATAATAGGGTGATAATTTCTAAAATATTTTTTAGTTTACTATTAAGATTACCTTAGTTATTCTCGGTCAAAACTTTTGAAAATAAAATTGGGTGTATTTTTTAATCAAGTTTTATTTCGAATAGGTGTTTTATTTAATTAGTACACTTTTGTAACGATTAAGATTTTTTAAAGTAATTCCTGTTCCTCTTACAACAGCCCTTAAAGGGTCTTCTGCGATATAAACTGGCAAATCCGTTCTTTGCGATAACCTTTTGTCTAAACCACGAAGCATAGAACCTCCACCGGCAAGATATATGCCAGTATTGTATATGTCTGCGGCTAATTCTGGGGGGGTCTGAGATAAAGTTTCCATTACGGCATCTTCTATACGTAATATCGATTTATCAATAGCTTTAGCGATTTCTCGATACGTAATTTGTACCTGTTTCGGTTTTCCTGTTAATAAATCTCTACCTTGAACATTCATTTCATCAGGGGGCAATTCTAGATCCTCGGTAGCGGCACCAATCTGTATTTTTATTTTTTCAGCGGTACGTTCTCCAACATATAAATTGTGTTGAGTACGCATATAATAAATAATATCATTAGTAAACACATCCCCTGCGATTTTTACTGATTTGTCGCATACAATTCCTCCCAAAGCAATTACTGCAATTTCAGTAGTACCACCTCCAATATCTATAATCATATTTCCTTTTGGTTGCATGATATCAACACCAATACCAATTGCGGCTGCCATAGGCTCGTGAATAAGATATACCTCTTTTCCATTTACTCGTTCAGCACTTTCTTTTACAGCACGCATTTCTACTTCTGTAATTCCAGATGGGATACAAATTACCATTCTTAGGGCTGGAGTAAATAATTTTTTCTTTAAAGCAGGGATATCTTTGATAAACATACTTATCATTTTTTCGCTTGCAGCAAAATCAGCAATTACCCCATCTTTTAGAGGTCGTATAGTTTTTATGTTCTCGTGAGTTTTTCCTTGCATCATTGCTGCCTCTTTGCCAGCAGCGATTATTTTACCGGACACTATATCTCGGGCTACAATAGAAGGACTATCAACAACTACTTTGTCATTATGAATGATCAATGTATTTGCGGTTCCTAAATCTATAGCAATTTCTTCTGTAAAGAAGTCAAAAAATCCCATATAATATATTAAAAATAGTTAGAGTTGAGTAAATGTACTAAAATTAATGTTTAAAATGACGTGTTCCAGTCAATACCATTGCAATTCCATGTTCATTACAATAATCAATGCTTAATTGATCTTTAATTGATCCTCCTGGCTGGATCACGGCTTTAATACCTGCTTTATCTGCTAGTTCAACACAATCAGGGAATGGGAAGAAGGCATCGCTAGCCATTACAGCACCATTCAAATCAAAATTAAAGGTTTTTGCTTTTTTAATAGCTTGCGTCAATGCGTCTACTCTCGATGTTTGCCCTGTTCCACTAGCTAATAATTGTTTTGATTTTGCAAAAACAATAGTATTAGATTTAGTATGCTTACAAATTTTTGAAGCAAACAAAAGGTTTTCTATTTGATCTGTCGTTGGTTTTATTTTGGTTACTGTTTTAAGATCCGTAACGGCATCTGTTTTTAAATCCTTGTCTTGTACTAAAATTCCATTAAGAGATGAACGAACAAGTGTTTTGGGCAGCGCAGTGTCTTTTTGCGCTAATATAATTCTGTTTTTCTTACCTCTTAGAATATCTAAGGCATCCTGAGAGTATGAAGGAGCTATAACTACTTCACAAAATAACTTATGAATTTCTTCGGCAGTAGCTTTGTCAATTTGGGTATTGCATAATAATATTCCTCCAAAAGCAGAAACTGGATCACCTGCCAAGGCGTCTTTATAAGATTGTAATACGGTATCTCGCTGTGCTAATCCACAAGCGTTATTATGTTTTAATATAGCAAATGTAGGAGCTTCTCCTTTAAACTCCTGCATTAAATTCACACCTGCATCTACATCTAGAAGATTATTGTATGATAATTCTTTACCATGCAATTTGTCAAACATGGCATCAAAATCTCCGAAAAAGAACCCTTTTTGATGTGGATTTTCTCCATATCGTAATTCTTGACCTTTAGTTTCGCTAATTTTAAGAGCTCTAATTTCGTTATCACTATTAAAATAATTAAAAATCACCGAATCATAATGAGAGGATACGTTAAATGCCATTGTGGCAAAACGCTTGCGATCTTGTAAAGAAATAATTCCGTTATCTTTTGATAGAATTTCTAAAAACTCGGCATAATGGTCTACCGAAGCAATACATGTTACGTCTGCAAAATTTTTAGCGGCGGCTCTAATCAGAGAAATACCTCCAATATCTATTTTTTCTATAATATCTGCTTCTAAAGCTCCAGAAGCAACCGTTTTTTCAAATGGATATAAGTCTACAATTACGATATCGATTTGCGGAATTTCATATTGTTCTAATTCAGCAATATCACTGTCGTTATTCTGCCTATTTAAGATACCTCCAAACACTTTGGGGTGTAATGTTTTAACTCTACCTCCTAGAATAGAAGGGTAGGAAGTAACATCTTCTACAGGAATAACATTAATACCTAAATCTTTAATAAATTTTTCTGTCCCTCCGGTTGAGTAAATAGTAATTCCTAATTCATCTAGTTTTTTTACTATTGGCGCTAAACCTTCTTTACTAAAAACAGAAATTAATGCAGATTTTAGGGACTTTGTGTTGTTCATGAGATTTTTTGATTTAAAAACACAAAAGTAGCAATTTAGTTGCCAATTAGACAATCAATTATACGTAATTATTTCAAGTATTTTTTAATGTATAAATTAAGAAATGTTTTGACTATTTACGTTCTATTCTATTAGTGCAAAGAAAACTTTAAGTCTTTTCATGAAAACAAAAATTGATCCGCTATTTTATTAGGTAAACTGAAGTTATTTGGTAAACTATATTAATGGGCAATAGAATGGCTCTTATGAATTTGGTTTACTTTAGATATAAATATTTACGATTATAATCGATAATTGCTTTTCCACGTTTTAGGAGATCAGCTCCTATAATCCCGTCTACTGGTTCTGCATTATGGTGCGTTAATGCATCATTTATATGTTTTAAATCAAATAAGATTAGAGAAGTTTTTCTCAGGGACCACTTTCCGACTTCAATAGTATTTTTTTTAGAAACTTGCGTTAACATGTCTATAGCTCCTGCGCCTGCAGCTTTTATCTCACTATCTTGTGCAAATAGGTTAAATTTATTAACAGCTTCAAAACCAACGCACGAATTGGATGCTCCTGTGTCCAAGATAAAATTGCCTTTCACCCCATTTAATTTTGCGGTAACCTCAAAATGATTTGTTTTGGTAAAAACTAATTTAACTTTGTGGTATCCTTTTTTGGTAAGTAATTTTAGAAGTGTAGTCATTTATTAGAGTTAGTGTGTGTTAATGTCTGAAAAATAATAACAAGAATATTGTTTGTTTAGTATAAGCTTTTGATAAGATGTTGACAAAAGTATAATAATTATTTAAGAGAATATGATTAAGGTGTATCGATATAGTTTTTTTCTTAGTTACTCACCTTACGAAAAAATCTTATAAAACTTCATAGTTTTAACACATGAATAATTGATAACCTTAGGCATTATTAAAGATCGGAACTTTGCTGATTTATACAGTGATTATTTGATAAATTCAAGTTCTTATACAACTACAATCGGTATGGCTTCGTTACTATCTATTAAACATGATAAAATTACTCGTGAATTATCTACGGGAAATTATGATAGTAAATTTTATAAAAACAAGCAAAAGTGTGTATTCAAAAATCAAATTTCAACTGAATAATTTCTACTTCTTTTTTCTTTACTGTATTGCTGCTAAGGTTAGATAAAGAAATTCCTAAAAGGCGAACAGAATTCTTCATTTTTTCCTGATATAACAATTCTTTTGCTGTATCTAGTAATATTAAAGCATCATTTACAAAATAAGGCAACGTTTTACTTCGAGTTTGTAATGTGAAATCACTATACTTAATTTTCAATGTAATTGTTCTACCTGCAACTTTATTGCTTTTTAGACGTTTTTGTAATTCTTCAGCAATACCCTTTAACCGTTCTAACATATAAACCTCAGAGGATATGTTATTACTAAAGGTTCGTTCTGCTGCTAATGATTTACGTTCTCGATTTGGCTTAACTGGGCTGTTATGGACTCCTCTAACAATACGATAATAATGCCCTCCTGATTTACCAAAATGTTGAATTAAAAATTCTTCCGATTTTGTTTTGAGGTCTTTACCTGTATAGATTCCCATTTGATACATTTTAGTATAAGTAACCTTACCTACACCATAAAATTTCTTAACGTCCAAATTTTCCAAGAAACCTAAAACCTCATCTGGACTTACTGTTTTTTGACCATTAGGCTTATGATAATCACTAGCTATTTTAGCGACAAACTTATTAATCGAAATCCCGGCAGAAGCAGTTAATCCAACTTTTTCAAAGATTTGTTGTCTAATTTCTTGAGCTATTAAAGTTGCACTTGGGTTTCCTTTCTTATTTTGGGTCACATCTAGATAAGCCTCATCTAATGATAACGGTTCTACTAAATCAGTGTATTCATAAAATATACTTCGGATTTTATACGAAATTTCTTTATATCTTTCAAAACGAGGACGTATAAATATTATTTCTGGACACAATCGTAATGCCATAGCCCCACTCATAGCTGACCGAACTCCAAACTTACGTGCTTCATAACTAGCTGCACTAACCACCCCTCTTTTACTTCCTCCCCCAACTGCCAATGGTTTTCCTTTTAATTGAGGGTTATCCATTTGCTCCACTGATGCGTAATACGCATCCATGTCTACATGTATAATTTTTCTATGTGGTAAGGTTTCTATCAAAAGTAAATGAATTTATTTAATGCTTATATACTAAAAGTAATACTCAATATTTACCTTTGCACAAATTAAAAAGAAAATAACTACCCTACAATTATACTGATAACCAAAAAATGGATATACTAATTCAAATTGCCATATTTCAGAATCGATTAGGCAATTACAAGACGAGTTAACCTTTTTTTAAAATCAACAACAAGACAAAATAGAACTGTAGTATTGATTAAAAATATGCAATTGCCTATACAGATGCTTTTCTAGCACAAAACTCCAAATAAAAAATCATAATATTGCATCATTATTTTTTATAGAAATCTATTAATTTAGCTGTATTTAAAGTTATTAAGAAAAATTCAAGGATGAATTACTTAGATATTATTTTGGGAATATTATTACTTTGGGGATTAATAAAAGGGCTGAGTAAAGGGTTATTTGTTTCTTTAGCTTCTTTGATTGCACTCGTAGCTGGTATTTATGCCGCTGTTCATTTTTCACATATTATAAGCGGTTACTTAAATAGGTATGTAGATTGGGAAAAAGGCATAATGAATTTAACTGCCTTTGCAATAACTTTTGTTTTAGTTGTTCTTTTGGTTTCACTATCAGGTAAAATCCTTACAAAAATTGCTGATTTTGCAGCTTTAGGATTGTTAAACAAATTATTAGGAGGTGTTTTTGGAGTATTAAAAATGGCATTTATTGCTAGTGTCATTATCATGTTTTTTGACGCTGGAAATAAGTCTTTAACCATAATTAAGGCTGAAACTTTAAATTCCTCCATATTATATGCCCCAGTAAAATCTATTGCTCCAATGATATTGCCTAAACTCTTATAATTGTTATAGAGAAATATCTACTAAATTTTCAAATCACTTCTATATTATTTGCTTTAATCTTGTTTTCTATTCGAAGTGGTTTAAACTTTTTTGATTCTGGCGAAAAATAGTTGTTTTTTACTCAATAGAAGTGTTTTTTATGTGAGCCTTTATTGACTAAAAAAAACAAACTAATTTATGCTCTTATTAATAATTCTTTTAATTTCATATTAATGAGAGGGGATAAAACAACTTGTTTCATTATTACAGATGTGATTTATATCATCAATATTATTAGTGGAAAGAGTAAAAACATCCAAAGATTTATTTCTTTGGCTAATTTACTGTGGTTCATTTCTAAATAGGTAGTTCCCATTATAGATAATGGTATTGTAAGAAAAATAAATTCTGAGGTGTTTTTGTTCGGCACAATAATTATAATTAAGAAAGCTGTCAATAAAAGACCTATTACAAGATTGGGTGTTGATCTTATATGTACTAAGTTCAGCTTATGCTTAATTAGATAAATCAATGAAAACAATAAAGTAATGATTAAAATTATTGTTGTTGAAATTAATTGATTTCTGCTTAAATAATTCTCGAATGAAAATGAAATGGTACTTATATATTCATTGGGAGAGAAGAATGAATCTCGATAAAACAATGTAAAACAATTTGCAGATAAATATATTGTTGTTAATCCAAGTACTGGTATAAGCCAGTTTCTATAATCTCTTAATTCTATATATAAAATGCTTAAAAACACTATTAAATAATATCCTACACTCCAAAAGTATACTAAGGATGCTAAACCAATGTATAAAGATGCGTCAAAAATTTTGGCTTTAACATGTTTTTGGTTTTTTAGATATACTATTTTTTTTATTGCTAAAAGTATGAATAAAAGGGATATTAATAAATCGGATTTAATATAGGAATTTGGCAGAATTGCAACAAAGGATGTGAATAACAGGATTGTGTATGTTCCTTTTTCGGCAAAATCACTGTTTTGGATTATTAAATTAAACAAAAATATTAACAATGTATAAATAATTAACCCTAACATATACCATAAAATTGTTTTTCCTTCTAATTGAATACCTCTTTTGTAATAGGTTGCTATAAATAGAATAAGCATGTATGATGATAATGCTATTATATTTATAGGTTTTGATTTACTAAAAAAACTTGTTAACACTACTATTTTTTATATTTTTGCATGAACAATATAGTAAAGTTATTGTTAAGTTTTCTTCTTGGCTTATATAAAAATGTGTGAGATAAAACTTTTAATTCTGTATTGGGTTATAACTGTTATTGTTAAACGCTTTATAAAATGGTTGATGTTGTGATCTTTTATAAAGAAATTATATAAATTATTATGAAAGATTTTTTTGAAGCTATCGAGTCCTTTACGATAAATGTTTTATTAGCGCCATACGATACTCTTAGGGCTTTAGAGTTAGAAAGCTGGGGGGCTGCCAATATAATCAATTGGATGTTTATGCTTATCTGTTTTGTTGCTTTTCTTTACTGGATGAAAGAATTAAAAAAGTTCAACGACAATAATGAGGAAAATAGAGATCCTACGGCTCATTCGTTTTTAAACTAGTTTTCTGATTTTTAAAATATATAACGTTAAAAGTCGTGCTATTTTCTAGCTAAATGGCACGACTCTTAGTGTTTTTTTGAGAGTTTATAGATCAAAACCTATGTCTGTTCTATAATACATCTTGTCGAAACTTATTTTTTCTATATTAAGATATGATTTTTTTAATGCTTTATTAAAGTCTTGGTCTAGTGAGGTTATGGCTAGTACTCTTCCTCCGTTTGTTGCAATTTTATTATTGTCTAACTTTGTTCCTGCGTGGAACATCAATGAATCAGAAATTAAATGGATTCCATTAATTTCTTTCCCTTTTTCATATTCTTCTGGATATCCTCCAGATACTGCCATTACAGTTGCTGCACTGCGTTCATCTATTTCTAAATTTACTTCATTTAGTGTTTGGTTGGAGACATGTTTAAAAAGACTGACTATATCTGTTTTTACTCTCGGAAGTACTGCTTCTGTTTCTGGGTCTCCCATACGCACATTGTATTCTATTACTTTTGGGTCTTCACCTACTTTAATTAATCCAATAAAAATAAACCCTTTGTAATCGATATTGTCTTGAGAAAGACCGTTTACTGTAGGTTTTATGATTTGTTCTTCAATCTTATTCATGAATGCTTCATCGACAAAAGGGACTGGAGAAATTGCTCCCATTCCTCCTGTGTTAAGACCTGTGTCTCCTTCTCCTATCCGTTTGTAGTCTTTTGCTGTTGGTAAGGTTACGTAATTTTTACCATCTGTCAACACAAAAACGCTGAGTTCTATTCCTTCTAAAAATTCTTCTACAACTACTTTTTCGCTAGCTGCTCCGAATTTTTTATTTTTAAGCATTTCTTCTAATTCTTTTTTAGCTTCCTCTAAATCTTGGATTATTAAGACTCCTTTTCCTGCTGCTAAACCGTCTGCTTTAAGAACATATGGTGCTTTAAGTGTTTCTAAAAAGTTTTTTCCTTCCTCTACATTTTCTGCTGTAAAACTTTGATATGCTGCTGTGGGTATTCTGTGCCTAAACATAAATTCTTTAGCATATTCTTTACTTCCCTCTAGTCTAGCACCTTCTCTGGATGGACCAATAATTGCTGTTTTCTTAAGAGAGTCATCTGAGGCAAAAAAATCACTTATTCCTTGTACTAATGGATCTTCTGGTCCTACTACAACCATTTCTATTTTTTCCTTTAGCACTAAGTCTTTAATTGCATTGAAATCTGTAACGGAAATATCTACATTAGTTGCTAAGCTAGATGTTCCTGCATTACCAGGAGCTACAAACAGTTTATCACATTGTTTACTCTGAGCAATTTTATATGCGAATGTATGCTCTCTTCCTCCAGAACCTAATATTAAAATGTTCATGCTAATTATTGTTTTTATGCGATCAAAAATAATTCTTTAGTAGGTTCCTTACTAATTATTTTAAGTCTATTTTATACTGTACTTTTAGTCTTCTTTTAGGTCTAAAATTGGTTGATTACGAATAATTCTGCTACTTAGAATACTTCTTTTTTTAAGCAACAATGGTATTATTATAGAAAAAAATACAATACCATTAAATCTAACTAACATAGATTCGAAGAATAAAGATATCAGAAGAATAAGAAAAACAGAGAATTCATTACGGCTTCTTCGCATGTTTATCGCTAATATTATAAAGATACTGCTCAATACTCCAAAACCTACTACCCCTATTTGTAAAAAGGTTTGAAGAAATTGATTGTGCGCATTATATTGGTTTATATAATTTTGGATATAATTTAGTTCCTTATATTTTTCAATTAAAGCATCTTCAGCATCTCCTATTCCGTATCCTAATAATGGTGCCTCTTTGATTAACTGAAAACTTGCGTCCCATATTAAAATCCTTGACTGTTGAGCCGTAATATTCTCATAACCAAATGTTTTGTTGGATTCTTTTATGGTCGAATAAAAATCAAATACTCTTGGGTTGTTTAAAAAAACAATTAGTCCCAAAAAAAACAATAATGACATTGTGTACTTTTTACTTTTGTCTTTGATGTTAAAAATTAATAATACTGAGATAATCATTAATATAAAATATGCAACTCTTGACGCTAGTAAAAAAAGGTATAAAAACATAATAAATACCGTGAACACTTGCTGCCTACTCTCTAACTTGTTTTTCAAATAATAACTTAACACTAATAATATATACAATGATGTATAACTGGGGTTTATTAATTTAGAGAACTCTGCCCCTATAAAATAGTTCCATCCATATCTTAAAGAATCTATAAACGAATATGCTTCTTCTATTGATACATTAAAGGAAATGAAATCTTTTATTGTTGACATTGAACTATATATTGCGATGGAAAAGTTTATAATAAAAGACACTAGTAATCCTATGTGTAAAAAGTTAAATAATTTTTTTACAGTAGATGCATCTTCTTTAACAAATAAAAAAATCAGAGGAAATAGTAATAATGCTAAAGATCGTTGTAACAGGGTTAGTCCATAAGAAATATTGTCTGTATACAACAAACTAATTGTCATCAACACAAAATACAATGGAAAAAGTAATACTATTTTATTGTCGAAAATGTTTTTTTTAGAAGACCTGAAACTGTTAATTATTCCTAAAAAAATAGAGATAATAAAAAAGGGAGTCGACAAATTAATTCCTAATGGAAGTAAAAAAAAAGCCACATACAAACTATTCCAAAAGATTGTTAAGACTACATTGTCTTTTTCATCTTTATAAAACATTTCTGTAACTTCTGATATTTTTTTCCTTAATCTCATATACAAATAAATAGGGGACAATAAATCTTCTTATTTTTATAAAAAGATATCGTATTAAGCCCTATTACTCACTTTATCTTTTTTCTTATTAAAAATTTCACAAATGTTCTCATTAACGTGCTTTATCTTCTCCTTTTATTATGTTAACAATCGTCTCTAAAATAATTTTAATATCCAATAATATAGACCAATTTTCTATATAGAATATATCAAACTTTATTCTATTTATTATATCATCATCATTTTCTACTTCTCCTCTATATCCTTTAACTTGAGCAAGACCTGTAATACCTGGTTTTACAGAATGCCTAAACACAAAATTGTATTTATCAATTCTTTTGGCATATTCTTTTGTATAGGATAACATATGTGGTCGTGGTCCCACAACTGACATGTCTCCAAAAAGCACATTAAAAAATTGAGGCAACTCATCTATACTGGTTCTTCTTATAAACCGCCCAATTTTGGTTACCCTGTGGTCTTCTCTTTTAACTTGAACAAGCTCTGGAGATTGATTGTCATGCCTCATAGATCTAAACTTATAACAAATAAACTCTTTATAGTTAATACCATTACGTTTATGGCTATAAATTAATGAGCCTGGAGATTCTAATTTAATCAAAACATAAAGTATTGGAGTTAACCACGAAAGAATTAAAATGATAACTAATACTGAAAAAACAATATCAAAAAACCTTTTAAAAATTCTATTCGCAGGATTATTCAGAGATACTTCTGGCAATGAGAGTACTGGAAGATAATCATAATAATCTGTTTTAAGTCGATTAGTAAAAATCGGCTGTGCGTTTGGAATAAACTTAGGTATAAATTTTAATACACTATAACTCTGGTCAGCATATTTAACATATTCGTTTACTATTTCGTCAGAAACCTCATCAATAGAACAATAAATCTCATCAACATTCTCTTTTTTAAGAAACTCAAAACTATCTTCAATAGTATGGGATAAATTATCAGCAAATACCTCTAATACTTGATACCCTAAATCTTTTCTTTTTTTAAAAAAAGTGTAAAGTTGTTGTGTGCTTTTATTATTTCCTATTATGATAACTCGCCTATTATTACCTCCTAAATATAGTCGATATCTTTTTAATCCATAGTACAATAGGATTTTGACTCCCCCTATAAGGGAAATCGAAACAGTAATAAATTGGATTGTATTTTCAACAGAAACATTACTTATTTTTAATAACCAAAAATAAGCATATATTAAAATAAGAAATAATATTCCCTGCCTTCCTAATAAAGAGATTATAGTGACACCTTTAGTAAAACGATAAACTTTATAGAAATTAAGTAGATATGCACAATTTAACCATGTAACTGACAAAAAAAAATAAAATTGAATAGTAGCAATTTCATTTAAATAATAAGAGGTAGCCCATAATATAACTATTAAGTCAATTACAATGAGTAATGGTTTAATTAAATATGAGTATCCTCCTCTTCTGTAGTGCATTTATATTAGAAATATGATGAAAAATCTTTGTGTTCACTCCTATATAACTCTTCATGAGTGAGGTTTTTAAAATATTCTAATGTCCTTTTCATTCCTTCAGTTCTATCAGTCTTGGGTTCCCACCCCAATAACTGTTTTGCTTTAGTAATATCGGGCTGTCTCTGTAATGGGTCATTAACAGGTAAAGGTTTATAAACAACTATTTGATCCGTCCCTGTAAGTTTTATAATCTCCTCTGCAAAATCTCTTATAGTGATCTCGTTAGGATTACCTAGATTTACAGGATAAATATAATCACTAAAAAGCAATTTGTAAATTCCTTCTATCAAATCATCAACATAACAAAACGAACGTGTCTGTAATCCGTCTCCAAAAACAGTGAGATCTTCTCCTCTTAAAGCCTGACCAAGAAAAGCAGGAACGACTCTTCCATCATTTAAGCGCATCCTAGGCCCATATGTGTTAAAAATACGAGCAATTCTTGTTTCTATACCGTGGTAAGTATGATACGCCATAGTAATTGATTCCTGAAATCGTTTTGCTTCGTCATAAACACCTCGAGGGCCTATCGTGTTTACGTTACCATAATAATCTTCAGTCTGGGGATGAACTAATGGATCACCATATACTTCACTTGTAGACGCAATTAATATTCTAGCGCCTTTTTCTTTTGCTAACCCTAATAGATTATGAGTTCCTAAAGAGCCCACCTTTAATGTTTGGATTGGTATTTTTAGATAATCTATTGGACTTGCCGGTGACGCAAAATGAAGAATATAATCTAATTTTCCCGGCACGTAAACAAATTTGGAAACATCGTGATTATAAAATTCAAAATGCTTTAATTTGAAAAGATGCTCAATATTCTTTAAATCTCCTGTTATTAGATTGTCCATCCCAATAACATGAAAACCTTCTTTTATAAATCGATCACATAAATGTGAACCCAAAAAACCAGCTGCGCCTGTAATTAATACTTTTTTCAAAACTTTTCTAGTTAATATAATACAAATATAATGTATCTAAAAATTATAGTGCTTCGTAATTTAGGCTAGAAACAAGACTTAACTATAAAGTTTTCACTTTTTTTCTTATTACTTCTTTTCGACCTACAGAAATGTAATCCATATTTTCTTTTTCCATATCCTGAATATCATATAAGTTTCTTCCATCAAAAATAACAGAACTGGATACGTTCTTTTTTATCTTAATAAAATCAGGTGTTCTAAAAATACTCCATTCTGTACAAATAACTAATGCATCAACATCTTCTAAGGCTTCATACATTGTTTTAGCATAGTTTATCTTTTTGCCATATTTACGAAAAACATTTTCCATCGCTTCAGGATCAAAAACATTTAGCTTAACCCCTTCATCTAATAGACTATCGATTATATCTAATGAGGGGGCTTCTCTAATATCATCTGTTTCTGGTTTAAAAGCCAATCCCCAAATAGCAAAAGTTTTGCCTTCTATCTTATTATTAAAATACTGTTTTATCTTAGGAATTAATGTCGTTTTTTGTTTTTGATTCACTTTTAGTACTGAATCTAATAACTGAAAGTTATAATCTTCATCTTTTCCCGATTTATGTAAAGCTTTTACATCTTTTGGAAAACATGAACCCCCATATCCTATACCTGGAAACAAAAAACGTTTACCAATTCGAGAGTCGGTTCCCATTCCTATTCTAACTTTATCTACATCTGCTCCTACTTTTTCACAGTAATTAGCGATTTCATTCATAAAGGTAATCTTGGTTGCTAAAAAAGAATTAGCTGCATATTTTGTTAATTCTGCTGATTTTTCATCCATAATTAAGATTGGATTGCCTGATCTAACAAACGGTTTGTAGAGTTTTTTCATCAAGTCTATGGCTTTCTCCGAGCTTGACCCTATTACTATTCTTTCGGGCTTTAAAAAATCATCTACCGCTAAACCTTCTCTTAAAAACTCTGGATTAGATACCACATCAAAATCACATGTCGTATTTTTGGCAATAGTTTGGTAAACTTTTTCAGCTGTTCCTACCGGAACGGTACTTTTATCTACTATTACTTTGTAATCAGTAATTCGTTTTCCTATTTCTTCAGCCACTCCAAGAACATAGGATAAATCTGCTGATCCATCTTCACCCTCTGGTGTGGGTAGTGCTAAAAATATAATTTCTCCATGTTGTAGTCCTTCTTCTAAAGAGGTGGTAAACTTTAATCTGTTTGCTTTTAAATTCCTTTCAAATAACACGTCTAAATGCGGTTCATAAATAGGCACTTCTCCATTTCGCATTTTCTTAACCTTTTTTTCATCTATGTCTACACATACTACTTCATTTCCCGTTTCTGCTAAGCATGTTCCTGTTACCAAGCCTACATATCCTGTTCCAATTACTGCTACATTCATTTATAATTGATAAATTAACTTTTTAAACTCCTCTTGAAAACAATATGGTGGTAATTGTTTTGAATAAAATTCTAATATCTAAAGTTACAGATCTATTTTTTATATAGTATAAATCATATTCTAACTTTTTTAACGAATCACCAAGATTTTCTCCATATTTATATTTTACCTGTGCCCAGCCTGTTATCCCAGGCCTTATCACATGTCTAACAGAATAAAACGGATTCATTTTATCTAATTGATCAACAAAAACCTTTCTCTCTGGTCTGGGGCCAATAAAGCCCATATCCCCTTTAATAACAGAAATTATTTGTGGTAATTCATCTATCCTAAATTTGCGAAGGATTTTACCAAATGGTGTAATTCTCGGGTCATTATTAGTAGCCATCTTAGCGCCTGATTGCTCTGCATCAATAACCATTGATCTAAACTTATAAATATTAAATTCTTTTCCTTTTTTACCTATTCTTTTTTGGATATAAAATAACGGCCCTTTATTCATAAAAAAATTAAAAAAGTAAACAAAAGGAACAACTAACAAAAATATTTGCCCTACGAATATACACAAAACAATATCAATAAACTTAGTAAATAACTTTTGAATATAATGAGATCTTGTGTTTTTAAGATGTAATACCTCATAGAAGTTATTCCCTAACAGATTTAATGGTAAAGCCTCAAATGTAGTCTCATAAAAAGAAGAAAAGGTAAATACTTCTTTTCCAAAATACATTGCTTTAGTTAGAAATTTCTCTACTTCATCCGGCATATCTTGATAATTTCTAATTCTAATAATTACAGTATCTACTTTATCAATTACATTATTTAAACGGCTAGGGTTGGTTTTAAAAGTTTCATTATCTGTAGATAAACTCAGTTTTACGTTAAATCCATTTGAGTTTTTATTTCCTTCTATTTCTTTAATATTTAAATCTCTGTCATTTTTAAATATACTTTCATATAAAAAGATTGTGTTTTTTAAAAAGGGACGAAATATAAAAAAATTAGTGCATAACAATCTCCAAGCAGTTAATGACAATGGCATTAGTGCTAAGAATATCATTAAATAAGGTCTACTAATAGTAGTGTTGATTATTAAAATCGTAAGAAAAAACATTCCAAAAGAATATAATATTCCTACAATTAAAGAGTGTCTAAAAATTGTAATGGGATTAGAGGCTTTTTCTAGGTTATATATATCTATAACATAAGCTATTACAGAAAATAAAACAATACCTATAATAAAAAGTATATATGCTTGTTTTTCATAATCAAAAGTACCTTTCAAAGTTCTATTCGTTAATAAATATAGATAAATACACACGATAAACAAATCGCCAATAAATAAAAATAATTTTCTTTCGATTACATTAAGTGTAAATATTTTATTCATCTACATTAAATATTTTTAAATTCATAACATGAAAATTGAATTTATATATATTTTTTTTACTAAAAGATTTCTATCCTAAATCTATTACTTTCTTATAAATTTATAAATTAATTTTAAAACTTTTTTTGGTAATAATCGTAAAGGTAATCTAAAAAAGACAATTCTAAAAAACTCTATATGGCTAATAAAGTGTATCTTATGTAATTGTTTAAAATTATTATATTCTTTAATTAAATAACTTATACCATGACGTCTTCCAATCATATCATTTCCAACACGGGCGTAAACCAGAGATTCTTGTATATTATAAAATATCATACCTTTATTCATCATCCTCGCCCATAGGTAATAATCTTCAAAATAAGGCATTTCTTGATAATTCCCAATTTCTATTATACTAGATTTTTTAAAAGCTACCGCCATATGGTTCATAGAATTTCTAATTTTATGGTTTTTCTTAATTGATTTATCCTCTTCTGGCACCTTTTTAATGTTCAAAACGCAATTAGGGCTATCAATGAATTCATAAACAAAACCACTAGTTACATCTACTAAAGGGTTTTTCTGCATAAAGTCTATTTGTTTTTCAAATCTATCTGGTAAACAAATATCATCAGTATCCATTCTTACAACAAGTTCATTAATACATGAATCAACTCCAATACACAAAGCTTTCCCTAACCCTTGGTTCTGATCTAAACTTACAATATTTAGCACTTTAGAATATTTATCACTAAACTTTTCCAAAACATTTTCTAAATCTTCAGTTAAAGGCCCGTCTTTTACTACAACTACTTCATGAGGAAATAAAGTTTGGTTGAAAACACTCTCTAAGCTTTGACTCAAAAAAACTGGATTTTCTTTCGAATATACAGATAATAAAACTGAAAATCTCTTACTTTTCATTACACAAATTTTTATATAATACCCTATGATTTTTACTCATTTTTTCAGCGGTATAATCCTTTAAATATTTTGAATTAATATCTTTTGAAAAATTTGAATAATTTTTCAAAACACTATCAACAGCATTCGATAGGCTGTTTAAATTATGTTCTTCAAAAAAAGAAACCTCATTTTTTGAGTATAAACACAAAAATACAGGGATTTTAATGCATACAACGGGTATTGAATAAGCTGCACTTTCAATTACAGTCAGTGATTGTCCTTCGGATTTTGAACTCATTATAAACATGTCAAAATGAGGCATATAATGATGGCCATCCAATTGATACCCTAAAAACAGAACTCTATTGTCAACATGTAGGTTTTTCGCCATTTCCTTTAAAGATTCCAATTCACTACCATCACCAACTAGTACAAAAGCTAAATCCTTTCTCTTTTCTAACAATTCGATTATCAAATGAAAGCCTTTTCTTTTTATTACAACACTAACTGCACCAATAATTTTATAGTTTTTCTTTAATTTTAATATTTCACTTACTATTTCATTATCTGATTTTAATAAATCAAAGCTACGACCGTTGGGTATGGTATATATTTTATTTTTTGAGAAATATTTGGTATAATATTTTTTCATGTGATCATTAATAACTACGATTTTTTTTTCAGAAAACTTTAAAATTGTTAACCAAATAAAACCAAAAAAATAACCTTTTAAAGTGCCATACTCATATTTGAAATCAGAATAAATATAATTATGCATTGTACTAACTATAATCGATTTAATTTTCCTCTTATGATATAATGTATATAAATCAGGTCTTAGCCCATGAACATGTATTATATCATAATAATCAAAATCGGTTTTTTTAAAAAAACTTATCTTTACTGTTTTGCATTTAAACTCCAATTCCTTAATTTCATCAAAATAATACACAGTAAACGAATCTTTAAATTCTGGAGGAAAATAATCTATAATTTGCTGAACAACTCTTATAGGTCCTTTATTTGCAAGTGATGGTATTATGTATGCTATGTTCATATATTTTCTTCTAATTTTTTTTGGTGTCTGATTCTATATTTATACAATAATCTCAAATAAAAATAACTAAGTTGATGAGGGGAAATCAAAATTGAACAAAGAATAGAAAAAGATGCAATAATAATATTCCTTCTTTTCCATTCTATAGCTTTCTTCATTAATTTATTAGAAGTCTTATGAAGATTAGTGTATACTTTAGAGGATTTTGTGTTTTTATCAAAATCTATTTCTGAGTATCTATCTTTACCCTCCCTTATACGTTGATTATACATCTTTATTGCATAAAAAAAGGCTTTCCGTTGTTTTAATCCTTCAGTAGAAGCAGTGTTCCCTTCTCGAACTCTTACACTGTACAGAGGTTTGTTTAAGTTAGAAAATTTAAATCCGCTTGTGACCATTCGTAAAAGAAAATCATAATCTTCTACTGGTGGCATTCTATACCCATTCAGTTTCTCATAAACTTCAACTTTAGCAAGCCAAATATGAGCTACAGGACTAGATAGGAACAAGTTTTTTTTAATCAACTCAAAATTATGCAACATTTTTGAAACTCCTATAACTTTATCAGAATCATTAATTGTGTACATATCACTTCCAACTAACGAATATTCCTGATTTTCTTTAAGGAATTTCAATAAGTATTCTAATCTTTTCTTATCAGAAATATCATCACCATCCATCCTTAATATATAATTCCCATTAACAAGTGAAAGCGCCTTATTTAAAGTTTTTGCTATTTTTATGTTTTTAGAGTTTCTAAATAATTTAATTCTTTCATCACTATCTCTTATTTTTTTTAATATTTCGAATGTTAAATCTGTAGAACAGTCATCTACAATTATACATTCAAAGTTTCTATATGTTTGATTCAAAATACTAGAGACAGCTTGTTCCACATATTTTTCAACATTATAAGTAGGGATAATAACTGAAACTAGATCATTTTTATACATTGTTTCTATTTTTTTTATCATTCAAAACTATTATAATTGAAAACATGACGTATAAATATGGAGCCGCATGTGCAGATAAAGAAAAACCTATTAATATAAATGGAATTAAAATATAAAGAATTAAATAATTTGATTCCTTAGCGAGGTAAATCCAATAAGAAATAATAGCTATTAAACCAAAAAGCCCAGATTCAAGGGCATATGTAACTAATATATTGTGAGCTCCATATGATAAATAATTAGTTGTATTTCCAAATCCAACACCTATTAGATTTTGTAATAAACTTATCTTATTTGTATATGCTAAATAAGCTTCTTCTAAAATATAAAATTTACTCAAAAAGCTTGGGTCATCTTTTATCATAAAATAGACTAAATAGACAAATAACAATCCTAATGAAGTCGAAAACAATAAAGTCTTTAAAAATCCTATTTTACGTTTTAAAAACAATAAAATACAGAACAAAACAACTATAATTATAGCAGCTCTAGATATAGTTAAAATTAATAAGATAAACAACACCCTTCTATATTTTGAATAAGAATTACCCACTAACTTTTCCAGTACAAAAGTAAAGAAAAATAAACAAGCAACATTTAATGCCAAAAAATTAGTGTCAGGAAAAAGAATTCCATTAAATTTATATTTATAAAACCCCTGAGCACTAGATGGAAAAGAGAACCTAACTATAGCGTCTATAGTAAACAATAGTATTGAAAAGTTTAACAGTTTGTTACATAATGTTATTAAATAGTTGGTTTTTAATTTTTTAATCAAAAAGATCGCTAAAACATATGAAGAAATTGAAAATAAGACATTCATCAATGTGTTCCTGTCTGCATTAACTAAAACTTGAGAAATTAAAAAAAATAAGAACAAAAAGGTTGATGTAATAATAGTTCTATGAATTGTGATGTTTTTTTCTAAGCATAGAATCAATAATAATAATAATAACGAAAATATAAAAAAAAAATATATTGGACTAACACCAACTATTGGAGTCATGTAAAAACCACAAAAAGGAATAAATAATAAGGCAGAAATTTTTCTTAATTGCATCTATTTATAATTTTACAACTAATTAAAGTATACAGATTAATGTTTTTATCATTCCTTTTGAGTTTGATAATTATTTAAGGTAGATTCTTTTTATAAAACAAAGGTATTAACGATGCTAAAATTATAATCCCTTGTTCTCTTTGTAAGTAACTCTCCGAAATTCCCCAAATTGAAAACATTATTAAAACTTGGAAGAAAAAGCCTCTAAAATCTTTAAGTATAAACAAAGGCGTAATAAAAAAAACACCTATAGCTAAAAAACCAATAATTCCAGAACAAAGTAATATTTGTAAATATTGGTTATGTGTATTAAACTGAAATATAACTCCTCTTTTAAAACCTTTTTCATTATATATTTTTAACATTTCATCTTCCGCATCACCATAACCGACTCCGAAAAAAAGATTCTCCTGAATAACTTGAAAAGTACAATCCCAAATCGCAATTCTTTGAGTAGAGCTATTCCAATAAGTATGATGGGTTTTATCATAGTTTGGTAATTCAAAATTTAGATCTTTTATAAACCTACCTTTCACAAACTCTGTATCAATTAACTTTATAAATATAATACCAAATATAAATAAACCTGAGATCAACAAATAAATTTTATTTTTGGAATATTTCACACCTTTAATGATCTCTAAAACACCAAAAAAAATCAAGGTGATATAGGTTATCTTAGAAGATAATAATATTGTCACGATAAATATCAAAATCATATAAACAATATACTTTTTTTTATAATTATAAATAAAAAAAAACAAAGCAATAAGATTCATAAATGACAAATAACTAGGGTCTAAAAACACATTAGAACTTAAATTAGAATATAAAAAATAATATTCTTTATAACGATAATCTCCAACTTCAAAATAAAATCCTTTATTTATAATAATTTTTACAAGAACTGTTAATAAAGCTAAAACACAAACAGCAACAGTTCCAAATGAAAATGCTTTGATTAGATTTTTAGTTTGCTTTTCATAACTAAATATTATTAAAGCAAATAAAACGAAATATATATTTCTTTGAAGTATTACTAACCCTTTTGAAACATTCTCTGTATAGATTAAAGAAAACAACACTAACAAAAAGGAATACTGCATAACAGTATGTGTTTATACTTACTTCGTGATTTTAATTGATTTAACGTAAAAATCAAAGTTACAACTAATATATATATTGTAATATTAAATCCTATGAAAGGAATTAAAAAATACAATAGCAATATCAAGTAATCGAAAGAAACAAATCGAGTTATGTTTTTTAAACCCATATTTAACTTTTAATTACTTTATTATATATTTTACTTAAATAAAAAATCCATTTTAAATATGAGTACATAAGATAACTTATTAAAAAATTAACCCCATTCTGTATTCTTACCAAATGCGATTCATACAAAGAGTCTACTACTTGAGTGGTACTAATACCCCCCTCTCTAAAATATCCTATATTTTTATCAACATATTTAATAGTATTCCCTGCCTTTATAAATTTTATCATAAAGTCATAATCTGCTGCTATTTTGTAATTTAAATTATAAAATCCTGTTTTTTTAACCTCAACTGTATTAAAAAAACAAGCGGGATGAAGATAAGGTGTCCCTTTTAAGTACGATTTCTTTTTTGATGATGGTTTTAAGTTTTTGATAATTTCTCCATTTAATCCGCATAAAAGTAGATTACCATGAATTAACCCTATATTATGATCAAAATTATCTACGATATTTTGAAGTGCATCATTATCATACCAATCATCACTATTAATAAACCCTATTAATTCACCAGTACACTTGACAATACCTTTGTTCATTGCGTCGTATAACCCTTTGTCTTTTTCACTTATCCAATTATATTTTATTTTATTTTTACGGAAAATAGGTTCATAACTCTTTATAATCTTTAATGTAGAATCTGTTGACCCTCCATCAACTATTATATATTCTATGTTCTTATAAGTCTGGTTAATAATAGATTTTATAGTGTCTTTAATTGTGTTTTCACTATTAAAACAAACAGTTATTATACTCACAAGTATATGCTCATTTTTATTATTCATTATTCTCTTTTTTGTTTTTTTTTAAAATCAAATACGTTTGCATGGGCATTGCAAAAACAAAACTTAATAAACTAATAATTGTTGCCAAGATAACCCCGCTACTACCCATTTTAAATACATTAACAAATAGTATAGATAATGGTATATTAATAATTGCACCTATTAAAAACAAGATTAATTGCAGTCTGATTTTACCTATACCATTAAGAAAATAAATATATATCTCTCCGTATACTCTAACTAAAATAAAAACACCCATAAATAAAATTAATCTTTGGTCATAATAAATATCTTCCTTAATCCACAAAAACAAGATATCCTTCGCATAAATTATAGTTAAGCTAACTGCTAATATTAAAAGAACAAACAATAAATTCAACTTTTTCACAATTTGTATTATCCAATGATAATCTTTATTAGAATAAGCTTCTGTATAAAGTGCCCATAAAGGCGTAAAGATAATAGTAGTACCTATTAAATAAGTTTGAAAAATCTTAAACACATTGTTATAAGCTGTTACTTCTGTTGAACCTAATAAATAGGTTATAATAAGGTTGTCAGTAGTTAATATAATTATCAAACAAATTTGAATTATAAAAAACTCTATTCCTATTCCTGTTATTTCTTTTATTTTACTTTTTTCAAAGTTTTTAAACGAAAAATTCAATTCCTTTTCTCCTTTAAAAAACAAATAACTAAAAAGTAAACTAACCAATATGTTAGAAACTCCATAGATTATAGTCACTAAAAGTAAAGAAGTGGTAAAAAAAGTAGTAACAATATAAAACTGAATAAATATTAAAATATTATTTAGAAGTAATGACAAATCAACCTTCGAAGATTTCTGAACGGAGTAAAAAAACTGCCTATAAATACTTAAAACAAACACAAATAAAAAAGAGATAAGTGTTGTCATAAATACCGTTTTTAAATACCATTCATCTAAGGATGTGTTTAAAAAGATTTTTAAATCAACCGAGTTAATGATAATACTCAATACCACAAAAAATATAAGAGCTATTAAAAAAAGACATACATAAGAGGTTGTGATATATTTATTAGCTTCATCTATTTTTTTATTTAAAATACATATTGTAAGATTGTTTTTTACTCCATTTCCTATCCCCATGTCCAAAGTATATATCCAACCAAATACAGAAAAAATAGTAATCCATACCCCATATCGCTCAACCCCCAACCCTTTTATTAATAGTGGTATAATGAAAAATGTTAGGGCTATTGCGAATATTTTATAAATCATACTAAAAGAAATGCTATTTATTAAAATAGCATTTCTTTTAGTATCTGTTTTAAATTTTTTCATTTAAAAACCAATTATAAGCTTTCTTAATACCTATATCAATATTAGTGCTGTGTTGCCAACCTAAATTTGATATTCTAGTGTTATCCATTAATTTTCTAGGCATTCCATCTTTTTTACTAGTGTCCCTTACAATTTCACCTTTAAAACCTACAATGTCTTTTATTAGATATGCTAAATCAATAATGCTAATATCCTTTCCTGATCCAACATTAATATGTTTCGAATCATTATAGTTTTTCATCAAAAAAATCAAGGCATCAACAGCGTCATCTACATATAAAAATTCTCTTTTTGCTCTTCCTGTTCCCCATATTACAACCTCTTTAGCGTCACTACACTTTCCTTCATGAAATTTTCTGATTAATGCAGCAATTACATGAGAATGATCAGGACTAAAGTTGTCATATTCTCCATAAAGATTAGGTGGCATTACAGAAATAAAATTACAGCCATATTGTTTTTGATAGAATTCGCACAACTTTATTCCTACTATCTTTCCTATAGCATAACCCTCATTAGTGGGCTCTAATTTTCCATCTAAAAGATACTCTTCTCTCATTGGTTGCGGACATAGTCTTGGATATATACATGAACTTCCTAAAAACAATAGTTTTTTGACTTTAGCTCTATAAGAGGCATGAATAACATTTGAGTTAATCATTATATTATCATACAAAAATTCAGCAGGGCTTTCAATATTTGCACCGATACCTCCAACTTTGGCTGCTGCTAAAAAAACATATTCTGGATTTTCCTTATTAAAAAAGGAATCTACTTCTTGTTGATTTTTTAGATCTAAATCTGAAGATTTTTTAAAAATCAAATTAGTGTATCCATTATTTTGTAACGCTCTAACAAGAGCAGAGCCAACCATACCATTGTGACCTGCTATATATATTTTAGAGTTTATATCCATTTAAAAACTATTTAAGGTTATTGAAATCCCTTAGTACATTCATTAACAAATCTATTTGATCATGATTATTCTTAGAATGATTCCCAACAAAAAAACCTTCATCATGTATATAATCTGCGTTGTTTAAATTACCAGATATTTCATAATCCATATACTCTATTGCTTTATTTCTAGTAAAATTTCCAGCCACAATTGGTCTTACATCAATTTCTCTTTTATTTAAGTAATTAACTAACTTCTCCCTCTTTCCTTTGTTTTGATCAAATAAAAGAATTGCAAACCCAAACCAAGAACTTCTTCCAACCTCTACTTGGGTCTTATACCCCTTAAGGCTATCTATCTGATTTTTAAGATATTTCGCATTTTCTCTTCTTTGATTAACAATACTATCAAGTTTTTTTAATTGTTCAATTCCTAAAGCACCCTCCATTTCTATTGGACGAAGATTATAACCTGGCATAATAAAGTTAAAGCTCTCATAAAAGCTGTCCTCTTTTTTAGAGTAAATTTTACTGTCATTAGGTAAATTCCGAGTCCAACCATGAGATCGAATTGACAACATGTAATGATATAAATCTTCATCATTAGTCACTGTTACTCCACCTTCCATTGTGCATATGTGATGAGAATAAAATGTTGAATATGTACCTAAAAGTCCTATCGTTCCTAATGGGGTGTCATTATATGAAGCGCCTAATGATTCGCAATTATCTTCAATCAATATTAGATTGTACTTTTCACAAATCTCAAGTATTTTATCAAAATGATTTGGATTCCCTAATAAATTTACAGCTAATATTGCTTTTGTTTTGGGTGTTATTGCCTTCTCTATTTTCTCAACACTAATATTAAGTGTATCAAGGTCGACATCAACAAACTTCAGTTTTAAATTATGTTGAGAAACTGGGAAATAAGTAGTGCTCCAAGAAACTGCTGGAACGATAACTTCATCACCCTTTTCTAATCTTTTAGAGTAAACAAGAGCAGCTATAGCTAATAAATTAGCAGATGACCCTGAATTAGACATTACTGCATACTTTACATTAAATTTTTTAGCAAATGCATTTTCGAATTGTTTTACTTTTTCTCCCATTGAGAAAAAACCTGACTGGATAACTGAATTTAAAGCTTCGTATTCTTTTTTATCCCAAGTATTATCTGATAAAGTGTATTTCATAAAAATTATTAATCATAAGATTTTTTAATGGCAAATTCTCTTTTAGCAAGTTCTATGTCATTTTTCATCATAATTTTCACCAATTTTTCTATTGGTGTATTATTGGGATTCCACCCTAAAAGCTCTTTTGCTTTTGAAGGAGCAATACTATTGTTGAAGAAACAA
>CAVYIL010000255.1:0-8319 GCA_963768325.1 uncultured Flavobacteriaceae bacterium
ACAATAAAAGACAAACAATTGATAAGACCTATATAAAAGGTATTTTTTTCCCTGTTTTTTAAACAAAAAAACCTAACCGATTATCTTCTTTTATACCCATTAATAAATAACGATGTCTTACTTTGTTTTCGACAAGTGGAAACAAAATGTATAAATTACAAATTCAGTAAGTATTCAGTAATTTCAGCATGTCAGAGTTGAACAATCCATGTGGTATATACTTTTATCTCAAAAAAAATAAAAGTATTGATTATTAAATATCCTCTAATCAAATTACACAAAGGATTCTTCTTCAAAATTTAGAGATAATTTGATTAACAAAATTGCGATAAAATGTTACGCTTTTAATGAAGTAAAGTTAAACAACGGTGTTAAAGTGTATTTATTACGGATTAAAAATTGAATCCGTACATGATAAAACTTGAAAAAAAATTACAGTTTTTAATTAGCTTAGGCTTACTTTTTTGTGTACAATTTATTAATTCTCAACACAAAAAACCAACATCAATTACCAATTGGGAGATAACTCCAAAACAACAAAAACATGTTACCGAATCACAATCACCAATTGCTGTTCCTGAAATAACAAATGATTTAGCTCTAAATTTTAACAACGGAGATTTAGTCTATAGATTGGGGCCAGAACGAGCAAGAAGTGTCTCTAATGCAGATATTAAAGAAATGGGACCGGTTTATCCTGTTATTACAGATAAATCTGAAAACATTATAAAAAATCAACCAGTTATCGATACATATAATAGTGCAGTAATACTACTAAATATATAATGATTTTGATGCTTTAAGTAAACAATATCCAAACATTCTATCGAATACTTTTGACTTTGTTAAAGACCCTCAATATCCAAAAAAAACATACCATTGCCATGGTGGAAAAAATTAGTGAGTTCAGAAAAAAGAATAAAAGTAAAACAAGTTGAAGATTTTTTTAGCAAAGCAATAGACAGGCTAGAAAAAGAAACATCAAATGATAATACTAATTGGGATATTAATCTTGGAGAAATAAAACAAAGAGAGAATAGGGCTAATTTTTTTAGAATATACGAAAAAGCAATTGCCGATGCTGAAAATTTAACTGATAAGTTTTATTTATACAAAGAACTTAGAAGTTTTACTTTCAGACCAGACATCAATCAAAAGCCAAGTTTACAGTCAAATTATTTTTTTAAACAAAGGGAGTAAATTAGGTCTAGAAATAGCTTTAAAACACCCTGAAAATGGTCCTAAAATTCATTTTATACTAGACAATATAGACTTAGAAGCCGTTGTATCTAAACTAGGAAAGGGTAATTTAACCCTAGGCAGTAGAATAGGACAAGAAATTACCTCCTCAGAACTTAGATTCTTATATAGAAACAGAAATAACCCTAACTTTAAAAAGAAAATACATTTTTACAAAGGCACTGATGAAGTTCTTGCTCCTTGGGAAGGAGATAATGGAAAAAATTTATGGGAAAAATATGTACCTACAACAGAAACTACAAATCTAAAAGAAAACCCATTACACATTGAAAATCCTGTAAATAGAAACGGCTTTTATGCTAAATTTAAAATGAATAAAGCAGATACAGTAGAAATTCAAGTATTTGATTTTTCTGGAAATATAATTTATAACCATAAAATTTCAGGACAAGTAGGAGAAAACAATATTTTTATTGACTTAAGTAAAACTAAATTAAAACGGAATAATTTTACTATTTTAAAAATAAAAACAAAAAAATGGGAAACCACTAAAAAGCTGACTATTAAATAGACAATTACTTAAACCCACTAGGGAATAATAAAGTATTTCTATTAGAAAACCTAATACAGGGAATAAATAATTTAAAATAAAAAAAAATACCCCAACCTCCTGTTTTACGGGTTTGACTTTTATAATAAATAAAATACAATATTTAACATTATTATTTAAGTATTGTAAAAGTAAGGTAGTACCTTTGTAATGGTTTTAAGAGCAAAGTTTTTTTAAATACTTAATTTAAAAGAATTGAGCAAAGAGCTATTGGAAACAATAGCTCTTTTTTTTTTTAAAAAATCGAAATTAATTTTCTACTTTATTTATAGTTATACCATTTTTATTATGAATTTATCGCTATAAAATATTCTTTTTTCCTGTCTGCTTCCAGATAAAAATAAACCGTAGCACTGCTATGCTTGATTTTTCTCTATCACAGATATAGAAAAATAAGGGGTTTTATTTTACAGTAAATTCATAAGAAAAATAGTGTAAACCATTTGTCGTTACACGTTCTTAACTTAATATTTCTTCTAAATTCCTAAATTAACGCCAAAAATAATGTATCATGAAATCATTGATACACGCAGCGCAGAACCCTTTTAAAAACATACAATACACTGAATAACAATTATTTGAAACTAATAATTCATTATTAATACATTTTAAACTTACAATAAATACAGCTTAAAATCGTTTTTTATGTAATTTTACAAGTGATTACTTCTACTATCAATCAGTTTTTTAGAAACAAATATCATAGTAAACAATCTAAATACAGTGAAAATAAAAAACAATACTAATTACGCCTATCATTAAAAAAACAATAAATTTGAACAAAAATAAAAACATGAAATATTCTTTAATTTTCTTATCTCTTTTAATCGCTAGTAACACGTTTATATCATGTAATCAAATTTCTAAAGAACAAAAAGAGTATGATGCTTTAATGCAAAATGTTATTGATATACATGACGAAGTTATGCCTAAAATGAGTAAAATTAGTTCATTAATAACACAACTAAAGCCTAATATTGATTCTACTGCTACTGGGCAATCGTTCGGTAAAGCAGAACAAGATTTAAAAAATTCATATGATTATATGATGAAATGGATGAGTGATTTCGGCACTAAATTTGATCATAACCCAGATGATGAGCCCAAAGAAATAATCTCTGAGTCTAAAATAAAATTATTGCAAGAAGAAGAGATAGAAGTTAAAAAATTACGAGATCAAATTAATTCTAGTATTGACAATGCTAAAAAAATATTAGATAAGTAATAATCATTAGGTGTTAGGCAAGCCCCTGCTGAAAAATATTTTATATAAGTCTTTACTATACTATTTACTATAATCGTATAAAGCTTCTTATATTCTTTGAATAATTATCCACACATTAAAAACAGTAAACCATCGTTAGTATTGGAGTTAACCTAGACATTTAAAAAAGCTTCTAAATTAGCACCAATCAAAAAATTATTATTGACCTATGAAAAAATTTATTTTATTCGCATCATTAGCATTAATTTTCACTTCAACTATGTCTGCTCAGAAAAAGAAAGATCTTTTAGATGAAATTGACAAACTTAGAAGTGAATTGAAAGTCACTAATCAAAAATTAAACGAATCTAGAAAAAACGAAAAAGCCAGCGCTTCTTTAGCTTTGTCTATGGAAGCCCAAGTAAAAAACCTTAAGGAAACTAATGCTTCTTTATTGGCTAACATGAGTAGTTTTACAGCTTTATCTAATAAAAAAGCTGAAAACCTAGAAACGTCTCTAAACTCTATAAAACTAAAAGACAAACAATTAAATGTCATTAACAAATCACTGAGCGATAATGACTCTACCAAACTAGCATTGATTACACTTTTTAAAAACACTGTAGGTAGTGACGCCAGTGTTTCTGTTAAAAAAGGGACAATTTACCTTACAATTCCAAATTCTAAATTGTTTGGAGAAAATGATTCTAGTTACACTATTAAGGAAAGTGCAAAAAGCATATTGGGTAGAATTGCTACTACACTAAATGCTAACCCTGAATTAAAAATTATTGTTGAAGGTAATAGTAATACTTTGAAATTTAACAATAAAATGTTGGTAGACAACTGGGATCTTAGCACTAAACAAGCTTCGTCTATAGTAAGAGTATTACAAAATGACTTCAAAGCTAATCCCAAAAACATGAAAGCATTAGGAAGAAGTGAGTATGGTTCTGAAAGTATAGAAACTGTTACCCATATTATTATCGATCCAAAGTTTGATGAATTTTACACATTAATTAAGGAAAACATGAAAAATGAGTCTAAATAAATTAAGAATGGGACTGTAAGCTCAACTCTGTCTGAATAGAAAAAATCAAATTATTTTTAAAACGTACAAAAACTAACAGACAGAGTTTAAATTACACTCCCGAAAGTTTAAAAGCGAATGCCCTGTCTACTAACCTTGTGTAATGTTCAAAATGCGTAGATATACCTATCTTTATGTGTTTCTTTTATTCCTTCAGCAGAGAGTCCTTCTACACTTTTTTATCTCAAAAACAAATGATTGTTTAGAGGGGTAAATTCATAGTTGTAATTTGTCTTATGAGCAACACTATCAACTACTTTTATATTTTGTATGACACGAACAGGATATATTTTGGTTTCTTGCAATTCTACTCCATCCAATTGATGTTTTAAATCTCTTTCCCATACCTTATAATAGGTATAATCTTCAGACACCATCTTTTGATCTGAATTATACACCAACAAGGCATATGGATACCCTTCTAATGGTGCAATACCACCTTTATTAAAAGATTCATTATCATCTGGATAAACACAGTGATAACTTACCAAATCAATGTCCGAATATTCTAAATTTTCAAAAATACTTGCATATCCTTTTGCTTTTTCTTTACTCCCAAAAGAATTATACCGATTATAATAGTAATATTCTATATACCCTCCATCTGTTTTATTTGTAACTATTCAGCCGTTTTTGTCAAATATTTCTAAGTATATGGCGTAAAAATCTTTATTTTATTGATGATTTATAACCAAAACCCTGATTTTAGTGTCATTATTTTATTTTAAAGTTTACAAATTGCTAACTAAAGTAAAAACACAGTTTTTAACACGTTGAAAATAAATAAATTAACTGGGTGAATAGTTACTGTTAATAAGCGTTTTTGTAATTCAGTATTTTCCTTTAAAAAAGAATAATCGAATTGTACTTTCTCTATAAGAATTCCTTTTCTGTTTTTTAGTAACTATTCACCCATAACAGGTGAGAAAGGATTTTTTTCAAATGCTTTCTGAATATTTTCAAGTACGTTTTTCTTATTTTTTTTGATTATGGAAATGTACCCTCTAATTCTAGCAAAGTATTGCGCATGTGTTGTCGACCTAAAACACCCTGATACTTTTTGTTTTACCTTAATCATTCTTAAATCTCTTTCAGCCTGATTATTATCAAAAGGTATATCTGGTTGCTTTATAAACTTCAGGAAAAGATCTTTGTGTTTTTCTAGGGAAAAAGCTAGCCTTTGTTCATCGGTTTTCTTAAATTTTTTCATTAGTGTCCGATAAAAAAAGCTTAAGAAATTGATGTTTTTTTTGTATTTGGTTGTCAAGTTTCACAACGTTGTTGATGAAAGTTGATTATATTTATTTTGTAAATCTAGTCTTAGTACATGATAAAAACACAAAGCATTGATTTTCAACAAATTACTCGCGATAATACTTTTGTAAATTATTTATTATCAGTATATTATAGGAATATTCACAACCTGTAATTACGATGAAGAAAACCAATGCTTATTCTAAAAGTACTGAATTAAACGCAGTATTGTCCGACTTTTTTCAGGGAACAATTAACAAAGCTCGTTTACGATTAATTTTACATTTTATTTGTGCCTTGTGTAAGGTTCAAACAGTGACCTTCAGCAAACTTGCGAATGGATTTGATAGAACCTCTAAGGCTGAGTCATCATTAAGACGTATTCAGCGTTTCATATCAGGTTACACATTGGATAGAGATTTATACCATTTTTCTTATGAATTTACTGTAAAAGAAAATCCCTTATTTTTTAATATATGCGATAGAGAAAAATCAAGCATAGCAGCGCTACGGTTTATTTTTATCTGGAAGCAGATAGGAAAAAAGAATATTTTATTGCAGTAAATTCATAAGAAAAATGGTATTAATTGCCAAGTTAGTATTTGGCCTACTGCCTAAACAAGAGAAATACATTCTTTCTATAGATCGTACCAATTGGAAGTTTGGGGAGTTAAATATCAATATTTTTATGCTTGGCATTGTATATCAGGGAGTGGCATTTCCCTTATTATTTACAATGCTTGCTAAACGCGGTAATTCTAATAGTGAAGAGCGAATCGGTTTAATAGAACGCTTTGTATGTTTATTTGGGAAGTGCTGTATTCAATCCCTTGTAGCAGACAGAGAGTTTGTAGGTCACAAATGGATCGCCTATTTGAATGAGCAGCAGATCCCCTATCACATTAGAATTCGTAATAACTTCAAAGTATATCTGCCTGAGAAGAATAAAGAGATTAAGGCGTTTTGGTTATTCAATAATCTTAAAGTTGGGCAGTATAAACACTACAATAAAATAGTATCCATAAACCAACAACTCTGTTATCTTTCAGGGTGTAAGGTCAAAAATGGAGATTTTCTGATTATTATTTCATTTAATAAACCTGATCAAGCTCAACACGATTATAAGCAACGATGGCAAATTGAAATGTGCTTTAAGGCAATGAAATCAAGCGGGTTTGATATTGAAAAAACACACCTAACAGACATACAGCGCATAGAAAAATTAGTCCTTCTTGTCATGATCGCCTTTGTGTGGTGCTACAAAGTGGGTATCTACCTGCATCTAAAAGTCAAACCTATAATCATCAAAAAACATGGACGTAAAGCTATTTCCATATTCAAATACGGGCTACAGTTTGTCGCTAACTGGCTCTTAAATACTCTAAATCAAACAAATATAAATTTGCCGAAATTTTTGTCATGTACTTAGATCACATAGTTATAAACCAATGTGTATAAAATAGATGATTTTTGAAAATAAAAATTTAGTGCAATCAGAAATTGTTGACAAATAATCCATTTCTGTTTATTTCGGGTGAATAGTTACAGCAATTAAACAGAATTTACAAATTAAAACCTTTGTCGGAACAAGTGAAAATGCGATAAAATCGCAGATATATGTGGCACTAATAACCTATTTACTGCTTCAACTTATTGTAAGAACAATAGCTAAGAAAAAACACGCCTTTTCCAATTTTGTGGAAAAAATAAGAGTTTGCCTTAATTTTCACCTTACTCTAGACTATGTCTGCAATCAGGTAGGAGAAGGGGCTAAACGAGTTCGGGGAGAACCACAAGAAATAATCAACTTTAATGAAGACTTATTTTCTTGAAAACTATATAATATCCGCCTGTTTAAAAGGGCTAACAACTAAATTTAACCATTTTTGAAAAACTTTCGGATGGTTCTGATTTATCATCTAGTAATGCTCCTGTTTGTTGGGTTAATCGAATAATTTTATCCTCTGGATACTCCCATCCTAATCCTAAAATACCTTGTTTTTGATCTCTATTCCAGACACTTGCTTTATGAGAAACTCCTTCACTATTATAGGTTAAACTAGAATAATAACCTTCTATAGAAAATAACGATTCTTGTAAAGTTACATTTCCTGTCCCTAAATCTAAATGGTCTATAGAAACGGATCCTTCCTTTTTTCTTTCTGATAAAGAAACAGATAAGAAATTATTCTGTCCTGAAGCCATGTTGGTAATCATAGTAAATGTTGGAGAAAAATTACTAAATAATAATAGTATGGACAATAGGGATGCTATTGCCTTTTGGTATGCTTTTGTATTCATCTTTAAGCTGGTTTTTAAAAAACGTAAACGTAAAAAATAAAAAAACAACACTTTTAGAAATTAACATATAAAACTATACCTTTTTAGGCAAAAAAACTACCCAAATAACAACATAATCTTTATTTCACATGGTTCTTATGCTAATATTAACATACATCATAAACAGATTTTAGTACTCGTTTTTTAAGAGTAAGAACATCCCTTTTATGTCTAGCTTTATATCAAAATATTCAATTAGAAGAAGATAATACAATCAACCTACTAAACAGAGGCAATAACTATACCTCCTTAATTACTGTTTTGAACATTGAATATAATTCAGAATAACTATTTAAGAATCCGAAAACACAGAAAAATCAAAGCTATTTATTTGCTCTTAGCAGATATTAATTTATCAAAATAATGATATAAATCACCTTTAGTGATATTAGCTCCTTGCTGTATTAATTTAAATTTGTCTAAATTTTTATCTTCACTATACTCCTTAGACGAATTATAAAAAACAACTTCGTCATTTAATAAATTATTACGTAACCAATCATAACCCTCACTAGTAGTAATGTCCACATCTTGTTTATTAACTTTTATAGCAATCAATTTCATTTTAGAATCGAGAAGATTAAAAAGGTGTATTTGATCTTTAGAAATATATTCCAAATA
>CAVYIL010000256.1:0-26401 GCA_963768325.1 uncultured Flavobacteriaceae bacterium
GATATACCTTTTGATAATAATCAGGCTGAAAGAGATTTAAGAATGATTAAGGTAAAACAAAAAGTATCAGGGTGTTTTAGGTCGACAAAACATGCGCAATACTTTGCTAGAATTAGAGGGTACATTTCCACAATCAAAAAAAATAAGAAAAACGTACTTGAAAATATTCAGAAAGCATTTGAAAAAAATCCTTTCTCACCTGTTATGGGTGAATAGTTACCTTTTTCTTTTAAATCAAGTTGTTATAGAAAACGAATTATAAACAGATGTCTACGAATAATAAAAGTATTCTTTATATGAGAAATTAATTTAATTAATTTGTTAAAAACATAAAAAATATTAATTATGCGTTTAAAATATCTAATTATTTTATCATTCATTTTTATTGTAACATCATGTACTAAAAATGAACCTTTTGAAAAAGGTGAAATTGAGTCTGTCGACACCAATAAAACTGAAGTAGCCTTTCCCAATGATATTGGAGAAGCTAAGACAGGTTATTATCAAGGAAGAAAAATTGAATATCAAGAAATTAATGGTGTAAAGGTTTATCAAGGAGATATAATTCTTCCAAAAAATTTCGTTTACGAAAATGAATCAGATTTTATAATAAGATCAGAATCAGAAAAACACGAAGTTTCAAATTCTAAAAGTATTGGAACTCCTTTTCTAAAATGGCCTGATAATACAGTTTACTATGTTATTGATTATAGTACTTTAAAAATTGATATAGATTTAATAACTGATGGTATTAAGCATTGGGAAGATAATACGAATATTAAATTTGTTAAAAGAACTAATCAACGTAATTATGTGTCTTTTGAAGGTACACAAGATGGATGTTTCTCTTATGTAGGAATGATTGGAGGAAAACAAGAAATTAATCTATCTATAGGATGTGAACATGCTGTTATTCATGAAATTGGTCATGCTATTGGATTATCGCATGAACACACTAGATCAGATCAAGATAAATATGTTATAATTGATTATAATAACATTGATTTTACAGAATGGCATAACTTTTTACCTCCAGAAAAGAATGGGCTAGAAAAAGATTTAACAGATAAAATGGATTTTGAATCAGTTATGATGTATGATTCATATGCATTTGCACTTGATCCTAAGAAACCAACTATGACCAAACTTGATGGTAGTACGTTTGGGGATCAACGAAAAAAATTATCTATTGGTGATTTAAAAGGAATTAGTATAATCTACGGTAAGAAAATTAAACCTTTTAAAGAATATGAAACTGGAAAATATTACATTGTACATGGATTAGAAGTATATAGGTGGAATAATGGCTCGAAAGATGTTTGGATTTTCTATTCTTATCGTGATAAAAGATGGATGGAAATAAGATATTTCAGAAATAATAAGTGGTTATTTATTAAATATGTATAAAATTAAAAATTAAACAAAAAAATATCGAGGGTTACAACCCTCGATATTTTTTTGTTTAATTTTTGTAACTATTTTTTCAATATAGTCTATTACCTTAAGTCCGCAAAACTTTACAGTTATTTAAGAAGAAAACACTGTGTACACTAAGACTTTACATGGCTTTTCAATGTAAATATTTTCACTTATTTTAGTGAAATAAAACTCATAAACTACTTAAATATTTACGATCGTGATAGTGCAAAAATATGGGAGCTCTGTAAGTTCTTTTTCAGGATTTTCTTTTGTTAATGAATCCTTTAATCTCTTAGGGTTTAATTCCCCGATGTTTGCATCGTAACCTTTATATTTGTTTATTTCCGAAAGTATCTATTTACACAAATCACATAATGTTTCAGTATTATTATATCATTTTGTATGTCCTTCAAAATATAGGCGAGTTGTATTTGATAAATCTATAGATAAGACTTTAGTAGAAGTCTGTATAGAGATATCAAAACGTTATGAGGTTCATTTTTTACTTCAATCTATCCCAACAAAGAGTCCAACATCCTTAGTTAAAATGTTAAAAAGTATCACAGCTAGAGAAATTTTCAAAAGACATCCAGAAGTTAGAAAAACACTATGGGGAGGAGCGTTTTGGTCAAGTGGTTATTTTGTAAATACTGTTAGTAAATTTGGAGATGAAAATACAATATCAAAATATGTACGAAATCAAGGAATAGAAAAAGATTATGATGTTTTACACAAAGTAAAGCAATTATCTTTGTTCTGAGTCAGGGCAAAAGCATTTAAAAATTCTATTAGGATAGTTTTTCTCTAACTTTTATTTTTGTTTGATTTCAGCAAGCTAGTTCTTGGACAAGTCAAAATAGAAAATAAAAGTAATGAGATTACAGCTATTCCTAAATTACTGGATTTACTTACCCTAGAAAACACTACGGTAACCATAGATGCTATGGGTTGCCAAACAGAAATAGCTAAAATGATTATAGATAAGGATGCAGACTATATATTAGCTGTTAAAGGAAACCAGAAGACACTGGAACAAGATATTTTAGATACTATTCGATTTGAAACCCCCAAGGAGATAAATATTCAAGAGGATTTAGATCATGGAAGAATTGAGAATCGTACTTGTTCGGTTTACTCCAACTTAACTCATCTCCAAAATAAAGATAAATGGGTGGGATTAAAAACAATCGTAAGAATTCAAACACAAGTAATTAACAAATCTACAGGTAAAATCAGCAACGAACAGCGAATTTATATATCAAGCTTAACTACTGATGCAAAAACAATAAATAACTCTATAAGAAAACATTGGAGCATAGAAAATAATCTTCACTGGACGCTTGATGTATTGTTTAGAGAAGATCAATCAAGAAAAAGAAAAGGAAATGTAGCTCAAAATTTTAACATCATACTAAAGGTAGTATTGGGACTTATTGTCAAAGAAACAACAGTAAAGAAAAGCAAGAAAAACAAAAGAATGTTAGCTACTTTGGATACTAAATATAGAAAGAAAATACTTAATCTATTTTAAATGCTTTTGCCTTGCATAAAACAGTCATTTATTAGAATATAACCGATACAATTCATTATAACAGAACTTAAATCTTTTTTAAAAATAAATTAAGATTAAAAAAATAATAAAATTATTTTTTTTGAGTTAAACAATACACATTAACTAATGTTTATGTTTTCGTGCTAACTACATGAAACAAAAACTACATTTATTTACAAACTCAATAACAATGATTAAAATCAAATCCGTATTATTTATTTTAGTATTATCATCAATCAGTGGTACTTTTCTACATAGTCAATCTAATACACCACAACTGATATCCAATAACCAAGATCTATTTATAAATAGTATAATAAATCCCACAAGATCTAAAAAGAATATTTCTCAAACCGAAAAGAATAGCTCATTTTTATTTAATCTTGTTACCAAAACACAAAAAAACCATGTCGATACTTATATGGGTACTGTAAACGATAAAAAATCTTCAACTTTTACCATATATAAAAAAGACAAAACACTAAATGGTACGCTCATTTTTCCAGAAACTAAAACTGCCTACCAATTATTCTCAAAAGAAGACAACAAAGTTTATCTAAAAGAAATCGACATCAATTCGGTTCTCTGTATCGATTATAATAGAATTGAAAAAAAAAATGATAATACAAATTCTATTTCTAAATCCTCAAAAACACCTCCCCAATTGGAAAGTCTACCTGGCGCACCTGGAATCATATATTTAGATTTTGATGGAGAAATTGTATCAGGTACCAGTTGGAATAACGGACAAACAATAAATGCAGCTTCGTTTAATTATTCTGATGAGACAATTACAGAAATATGGAAAAACGTTTCTGAAGATTTTAGACCATTTAACCTTAATATTACAACTAGAAGAGACCTATACGAAAAAGCGCCACAACACCTGAGAATGATGTGCATTTTTACACCAACAAATACAGCGGCACCTGGATATGGTGGAGTAGCATACCTTCGTTCTTTTTCTTCTACATTTGGTGACAACCCTTGTTGGGTTTTTGTTGAACAAACTCGTGGTGCAGGCGAGGCAGCATCACATGAAATCGGACATACCTTAGGATTATCACATGATGGAACTTCTAAAGTAGGTTACTATACAGGACACGGAAAATGGGCTCCCATTATGGGACTTGGTTACTATAGACCCATTAGCCAGTGGAGTAAGGGAGAATATAATGATGCTAATAATCATCAAGACGATATTGCAATAATTACCGGAAAAAACAACGGAATTGGTTTCAGAAAAGATGATCATGATGATACCATTGATAATGCAACACCAATAATAGTTGCCGTAGATGGTAATGTAGATTCTAAATTAAATAACGGATTAATTAACACTAGTAGTGATAAAGATTATTTTACTTTTACATCAAAAACAGGAAACGTATCCTTTTCTATTACTCCAGACCCAGATTATCCTAATCTAAATATTCAAACCAGAATTATTGATCACAATGGCAAACAAGTTGCTTTATCTAATCCAGCAGATCTTAGCTGCACCATAGACCAAGAATTACCTGGAGGAAAATATTTTATTGAAATCGATGGTGTTGGTGAGGGTAATCTTTCTGATGGATATTCAGATTACGGTTCATTAGGAAACTATTTTATTTCTGGAAATTATATCCCTGGACTACCTCCTATTGCTAAATTTGATAGTGAAATATCGTGTTCATCTGCCCATCTAAAAAACACCTCTATCAATACCGTAGCTTCTTGTTTATGGGATTTTGGAGATGGCAACACTTCAACTGAAGAAAACCCTATCCATGAATTTGAAAAAAATGGTTTGTATACAATATCATTAACTACAACTAACAGTATAGGAGAAAATACAATTACGAATACCATTGAAATTTCTACTCTAGAACATCCAATTATTACAATAAACGATACCCAAAATTTATCATTAACCTCAGAATACACATCCTATCAATGGTATTACAATAACGAAAAGATAGAAAATGCTATTGAAGCAAAGCATTTACCTACTGTAATTGGCGAGTACCAAGTAGAAGTTTTTAACGAAGAAGGCTGCAGTAAAAAATCTGAAGTATTCAATATTGATTCTGATAAACTAAATATTATAAAAGGAGCTAGAATATTTAGTTACTATCCTAACCCCACTAAAGAAAATAATTTATTATTTATAGACGGTATCAGAAAAGATGATACTAGCATATCCATAGTAAATATACTGGGACAAAAAGTTTTTCAATCTGTACCAACTTCAGAAATAAACGTTTCCACACTTTCTAACGGACTATATATACTACTTGTTAACAATAAACCTATTGGTAAATTCTTAAAAAAATAAACTCATACCATTTCCCAAACTTTGAGTTTTTATGTAATTTGTTTGTATCTAACTCTATAAAATGGTTTAAACTTTTTTCAATTCACTATAAAAAAGAAAATTTTTCGCCAGAATCAAAAAAGTTTAAACCACTTCTATATCAAAAATTCATAAGAAAAATGGTATTAGATTGTTTTTAATCTCTTATCTAATGGATAAACTAGAGGTATTATCTAATTAAATTAACTTGCCATTATAATTAAACAAGTAATATTTCTAGTTTTTAAATCCATTTTTTTTACTTTTGCGAGAAATTCAAACCTTTCAACTCAAAATAAACATGCTATCAGTATCTAATCTTTCTGTTCAATTTGGTAAAAGAATACTTTTTGATGAAGTTAATACAACATTTACACAAGGTAATTGTTATGGTATTATTGGAGCCAATGGCGCTGGTAAATCTACCTTTTTGAAAATTATTTCTGGGGTAATGGATCCTACTTCTGGTCATGTTCATCTTGAACCAGGAAAACGAATGTCTGTGCTAGAACAAAATCATTATGCTTATGATGAATTTACCGTTTTAGAAACTGTAATAATGGGAAATAAACCATTATACAATATCAAGAAAGAAATGGATGAAATATATGCTAAACCCGATTTTAATGATGCAGATGGTGAAAGAGTAGGTGTTTTACAGGTTCAATTTGAAGAAATGAATGGTTGGAATGCAGATAGTGATGCGGCATCAATGCTTTCTAATTTAGGAATTAAAGAAGATTTGCATTATACCATAATGGCTGATCTTGATAGCAAACAAAGTGTAAGAGTTTTACTCTCTCAAGCCTATTTGGTAATCCTGATGTATTAATTATGGATGAGCCAACCAATGATTTAGATTATGAAACCATCACTTGGTTAGAAAATTTTTTGGCAAATTATGATAACACAGTAATTGTAGTATCTCACGACCGTCACTTTTTAGATGCAGTTTGTACCCATATTTCTGATATTGATTTTGGAAAAATAAATCATTATAGCGGTAATTATACATTTTGGTATGAATCTTCTCAGTTAGCAGCAAGACAAAGATCACAACAAAACAAAAAAGCAGAAGAAAAGAAAAAAGAATTAGAAGAATTTATAGCTCGATTTACTGCCAATGTTGCTAAATCAAAACAAGCTACGTCTCGTAAAAAAATGATTGAAAAACTAAATATTGAAGATATAAAACCTTCAAGTCGTAGATATCCTGCCATTATTTTTGAAAGAGATAGAGAAGCAGGAGATCAAATTTTAAATATAGAAGGACTAAAAGCCAGTAACGAAGGAGATCTTTTATTTAAAGATATTGATATTAATCTAAATAAAGGAGATAAAGTTGTATTATTCTCTAAAGATTCTAGAGCAACAACTGCTTTTTATCAAATTTTAAATAATAAACTTAAAGCCGATTCTGGTGAATTTAATTGGGGAATTACAACTTCACAATCATATCTTACCTGTAGATAACAGTGAATTTTTTCAAAACAATCTTAGTTTAGTAGATTGGTTACGCCAATGGGCTACAACAGAAGAAGAACGCGAAGAAGTTTATATTAGAGGATTTTTAGGTAAAATGATTTTTAGTGGAGAAGAAGCTTTAAAAACGTCAAATGTATTATCTGGAGGAGAAAAAGTACGTTGTATGTTATCTAGAATGATGATGACTAGAGCCAATGTTTTAATGTTAGACGAACCAACAAACCACTTAGACTTAGAATCTATTACAGCTTTTAATAATTCATTAAAAAACTTTAAAGGTACTGTTCTTTTCACAACACATGATCATGAGTTTGCTCAAACTGTAGCTAATAGAGTGATAGAGTTAACTCCAAAAGGTGTTATTGATAGATATACCACTTTTGATGAATATATGAATGACCCAAAAATTAAAGAACTAAGAGATAAAATGTACGCTGAGAAAGTGTAAATTAAGTCTTGTCTTTTTTATTTTTAAAAAAACTCCAAAACATCATACGGTACTCTCGTTAAAAAATACTTAATGAAGTTCAAACATCTAATATTCTTATAATAATATTAAAATAGCTTCTTATGAAGCTATTTTAATATATGAAAGGTTTAAATTTCTTTTATTCTGATGACGGTAAAAAGGAGCTTTAACGGAATTGAGAAAAAGTTTAAACACCTTCTAAAACTATTTATTTCAAACTTATATCAACTTGTTGTTAAAAATTAGCACCTTTTACTTTCTTAAAAATAAACAAGAGATTAAAAATTCATTAACTGAGACAAAAATGGTTTTACACTTTCCTTAATATTTTTAATAATATGAATTTAACCGTTGTCTACATACATATTTAACGTATTATTAACTGTTAAAAAGGGGATTTACCTTTATTTTTGTCAATATAAAGCCCTTATAATCAAAAAACAAAATGCAGATCTACTCTATTAGACATATCGTTTATGCTATAATAATAATTTGTCTATTTAGCTGTGAGTCTACAGAAACAACACAGCGAAAACACACTTATTTCGGCGGGGAAATTATAAATCCAAATAGTAATTATGTTCTACTATATAAAACAGACGTTTTTTGTGATACAATTTATTTGAATAAAAAAAATCAATTTCTTTACAAAATAGAAAATCTTACAAGTGGATTATATTACTTTACACATACACCTGAAAGACAACTCGTTCTTTTGGAAAAAGGAGACAGCATTTTGTTGCGATTAAACACTTTAGAGTTTGACGAATCTCTTGTTTATACAGGTGATGGCGCTAAGAAAAATAATTTTCTGATTGATCTATTTTTAGAAAATGAAAAAGAAATGATAAAATTAAAAGATAATAATTTTACTCAATCTTTTGCTCAATTCAAAAAAAATCAAGACTCACTATTAAATCAAAGAATCAAAACTTTTAATGATTTTACAACTAAAAATCAGCTAAGTGATCTAGCTAAGCATATTACTAAATCAAATTTTATTTATGATTTTTACTCTAGAAATGAAATATATTTTTATAAAAAGTATCAAAAATTTTCTGATATTGGTCTAAATAATTTACCCTCATCATTTTTTGACTATAGAAAAGAAGTTAATTTTAATGATAAGGAAATAATGAGTATGTTTTCGTATAATTTTTTTCTAAATCTTTATTTTACTAACTCTACATATATAGATTTTGCCAAAGAACATCGTTTTAATCTTGACTCAGATGATTATACTATCCATAGCCTTAATCATGTAGACTGTTTAATAAATTTATCTTTTCTAAAAAACAACTTACTTAAAAGTATTACTGAGAAATACCTTACTAATAACGATAATATATTAAGTTCAAAAAAAATATTAAAACATTATTTATCATTAAGTTCTAATGAGATACACAAAAAAGAAATAACTAATCTAGTTGATCATAACATACCACAAAAAAAAACAAACTTTATCATACCTGAGTAACAACCTCTTATTACATTAAATGAAGAACATTAATCAAAAGCTCATTTCTTCTAAATAACTTCAATGAACAATAATACATAAATTCGATTTTTAGATATGCTGAATTTCGTTTTTTTAAAATATATCAGAAACCTCCGCTTTAATAGAAGCTAATGCAATATCACTTGGAGAATCTTTTTCTACCAAAATAGTAAGAATAGACTCTCTTAATTTATTAGCAGAATCAACCTCTTTATTCATATTTATCTTTCGGATTAACGCAATAGTACCGTTTTTTGCAGCCTTAATAACATTCCAACACTCATCAGATACATAGATTTGTTGGGTAAGATTATGATCCAGTTCTTGCTCTATAGTACTAATTAACAAGGATTCGTATTCTTTTTTATCATTATTTAGAGGAGCAACTCTTAGCAAAAGTTTATTTGGAGAAATTCTCTCTAAAAATAATGCTAAACGTTCATAAGCTTGTAATCTAAGAGGTAATGATTGTTTTTGATTTTCTTGACGTAAAAGAAATTTTCGACGCTTATCATCATTATCTATATGTAGCTTGAAAAAATAAAATGAAATTAAAGCTATTAATATTGCAGGAATTAATGATATTATTACGGTAGCTATGTTTATGTTCATCTGTATAAAAATATAAAAAGGTTTAACTACTTATTTAGTTATAATGTCCTCCAAGATACATACAATCTTTTAAATCTTGAATACATGTATATTTTACTGGACTTTTTTTGTATTCAAAAGAGGTTTCTAATGTTTTAGTAAGCTCTCCATCATCTACATTAACATCTACATCTCGCATTGTAAACTGACAAGGATGCTCGTATCCAGCAGCATGCGTGATCTCTATAAGTTCTTTTCGATATGTTCTGAAATATTGAGCAAGACGATCCGATTTTAATGGAACATTAATACCATTTTGTAACCATTTACTTTGTGTAGCAACACCACTTGGACATTTATTAGTATGACATACTTGTGCTTGAATACAGCCAATACTCATCATAGCTTCTCGAGCAACATTAATACAATCTGCTCCCATAGCAAAAGCCATGGCTGCTTTTGCAGGAAAACCTAGTTTACCACTACCAATAAAAACAACTCTATCTATAAGGTCATGTTTCTGAAAAATCTTATAGACAGATCAGAAAATCCATAAACCCAAGGTAAGAGATACATGGTCTGCAAAACTAGGAGGAGCAGCTCCAGTACCACCTTCACCACCATCAACGGTTATAAAATCAGGACCTTTGTCTAGTTTTAACCATAATATCAGCCAATTCTTCCCATTGTTCTAATTTCCCAATAGCAGCTTTAATACCAACTGGTAATCCAGTTTCTTCTGCAATGATCTTCAATAAAATCAACCATTTCAGGAACATTAGAAAATGCTTTATGGTTTGGAGGAGATAATACATCTTTACCAACTTCAACACCTCGTATTTCAGCAATTTCTTTAGTTATTTTAGCTCCAGGTAATACACCACCTTTTCCTGGTTTAGCACCTTGAGAAATTTGACTTCAATAGCTCTAATAAATGGATTATCTTCAACTAATTCTATCATTTTTTCCATAGAAAAACTACCATCTTCTCCCGTAACACCAAAATAACCTGTTCCAAAATGAAAAACAACATCTCCACCATTACTATGATAAGGAGATAAGCCACCTTCTCCTGTATTATGATATGCATCAGCTTTTTTAACCCCTTTATTTAAAGACTCTACTAGCTTTAGCAGATAGAGAGCCAAAACTCATAGCTGATACATTAATAACTGATGCTGGTCGATAGGGTTTTTTTCTTTGATTATACACTCCCATAACTTTGGCACATGGTACAAATGTTTTATCCTTCATATTAGGATGATCATTATCCATTTCATAAGGGAATCATAGCATTATTTATAAAAATATGTTGATGTGCATATATATCTCTATCTGTACCAAAACCTTCATAATTATTTTCTTTTTTAGCAGAAGCATATACCCAACCCCGTTCTATTCGATTAAAAGGTAGTTCTTCTCTATTATTAGCTACAAAATACTGACGCATTTCTGGACCAATACTTTCTAATAAATATCTAAGATGTCCAAATACAGGGAAATTATGACTTATAGTATGTTCTTTATTAAAATATATATCTCTGATAGCTATCAAAAATAGTACAATAAGTATCCATATCCACCAAGGTATTTGGCTTAAGAAAATTAGTATGCTATCCATTTATAATTTTGTTATTGCGCATTAAGGTAATCTAATGTTAGTTGAGACATTACTTTGAGACCTAATAATAGTCCGCTTTCATCAATATAAAAATCAGGAGTATGGTGTGATGTAGCTTCTTTGTTATTTGGCATAGCACCTAAAAAGAAATAAAATCCTGGAACAACTTCTTGAAAATATGAAAAGTCCTCACCACCTGTAGAAGCTCTTGTTAAAATAATATTTTCTTTTCCTGCAACTCCCTGAAGGGTAGGGAGCATTTGCTTTACCAAACTTGGATCATTATAGGTAATTGTAGTATTGTTCTGAAATTCTATGGTAGCTTCTCCCCCAAAAGATTTAGCTATAGCCGGAACCATTTCTTTCATTCTCCTGATAACGAGTTCCCGCATATTAGCATCCAATGTCCGTACCGTTCCTATCATCTCTGCAGTTTCTGGTATAATATTAAACCGAACACCACTTGTTATTTTACCAACAGTTATTACAGCTGCATTATCTACTAAGGGGGATTCTCTACTAATTATAGTTTGTAATCCATCTATTATTTTAGCTGAAATTAAAATTGGATCAACTCCTGTCCAAGGGGTAGAACCGTGGGTTTGTTTTCCTTTTACATTAATAACAAATCGCTCTACTGCTGCCATAATTCCTTCTGGTTTATATTGTATCATCCCCACAGGAGTACCTGCACTGATATGTAATCCAAAAATGGCATCAACATCTGGGTTTTTTAGCACCCCTTCTTTTATCATTAATTTAGCTCCTCCTTCTTCTCCTGGTGGAGGTCCTTCTTCGGCTGGTTGAAAAATAAACTTAACAGTACCCTTAATTTTATCTCTATGTTTACTTAATATTTCAGCAACTCCCATAAGTATAGCTATATGAGTATCATGACCGCATGCGTGACTAACTCCTACTTCTTTGTCTAAAAAATGAGTCTTTACAGTTGATTTAAACGGAAGGTCCGTTCTTTCTGTAACTGGTAATGCATCTATATCAGCCCTTAGAGCAACTGTTTTTCCTTTTTGGTTTCCTTTTAAAACACCAATAACCCCAGTTTTTGCTATTTGCTCAGTAACTTCAATACCTAATTTTTTTAAATGATCTGCAATTTTTTTAGCAGTCTTAAATTCTCGATTAGATAACTCAGGTGATTTATGAAAGTCCCTTCTCCACTCAATAACTTGACCCTCTATATTTTCTGCCATTACTTTAATTTCAGAATCGAGTTCTTGTGTCTGAGCAGAATAACAGAGTAATAATATCGTGAAAAAGTAAAATATTTTATTTTTATACATTATTTAGATGGTTTCTTTTTTAATAAATAGATTAAAAGTTGTCATATTTAGTTATTTTAGTCTAAAAATGATCTCGTATTATTATGCTGAATTACTACTTCAACTAGTTCCATATGATTATCATCTTTCTCTATATAATCAACTGCATCGGCAATAGTCATGAAGTAATGATTTTTCCCTAATTTATCAGTAAATCCTGATCTTTTTAATAAATCTCGAACAGGTCCTATTGCACCTGTTATCAATAATTGAACACTACTTTCTTCTAAATATTGATGAACCTGCTTTAACACTCTAATTCCACTACTATCAATATCATGCATATTAGTAGCATTAAGAATTAAAAAGTTTGGCAAAGGATTTCTCTCCGCAATATACTCTAAAATAATATCCTTAAAATAATTAGTATTCCCAAAATAAAGCTGATCGTCAAATCGTACAATTAAATATTTTTCTGATTGTTTAGCTTCAGGAAATCTTTTACAATTTCTATAATATCTAGTGTTAGAAATATTAACCAACTCTGCTATGTGAGGTTTAGAACTATAATATTGTAAAAAAATAAAAGACAAAATTACACCTATTAATATTCCATATTCCATTTTAAAAACTAAAGTACCAATAAACGTAATAATCATAACTATAAAATCACGTCTTCTAAGAGTCAGTAAATATTTAGCTTCACTTACATTTATGAGTTTAAAAACAGAAATTAAAATTATAGCAGACAGAGTAGATTTTGGGATATAATAAAAAAAGGATGTAAGAAAAAGTAACGATATTAATACTATTATCACAGAAATCAATGTCGAAACAGTTGTTTTTCCACCTGCTTCATCATTAATTGCGGATCGACTATAACTACCTGAAGAAGGAACTGATTGAAAAAAAGAACCAAATACTTTTGCAATTCCCAATGCGAATAATTCTTGATTTGGTCGCAAAATATAGTTTCTGTTTTTACTTTCAAGAGATTTAGATATACCTATAGTTCCTATATAACCTATAAACGTGACTATTAATACTGTTGGTATTAAAGCAATCGTGGTATCATAATCCATTTTAGGAATTCTAAAAAAAGGTAATTCTTTTGGAATTTCTCCTATTACTTCAATTCCTTTCTCATGAAGTTTAAAAACATAAGTAGCAGTAGTAGTAATAACAAGAACTAAAAGAGCTCCTGGAAAAGACTGATTCCATTTTTTTAGAAAAAACATTACAACTAATGAGAACACACATATCCCAAAAGTAATCCAATGCACTTCGGTTAAGTGTATTAACACATACCAAAGTGTTTGATATGATTGATTAAAATTGGGAATTTCTATCCCTAATACTTTTTCTAATTGGGAAATAATTATGATAATAGCAGCAGCAGAAATAAAACCAGATAATACAGGTTGGGAAATTAAATTCACCAAAAAACCCATCCTAAAAATACTCATTAAAATCTGTAAAACCCCTATCAAAAAACCCGTAAACAAAACTAACTCAATAAATTCTTCTGAAAACGGATCAGCTAAATGCAAATTACTAATTCCATTCATTACTAATAATGCAGTTACGGCAACAGGTCCTATATTTAATTGCCTACAGGTTCCGAAAATAGCATAAAGTATCAATGGCAAAATACAGGTATACAATCCGTAAAGAGCCGGAACCCCCATGAGAAAAGAATATGCTATAGCTTGAGGAATCAATACTACTCCAACAGTAATTCCTGCAAAAAAATCCGATCTAAAAACAGAAAAATTATAGCCTTTTAATGCTTGAATAATAGGAAAATAATTATATAAATGCTTTATATTCAACAAAACTTGGTTTATAACATAAAATTTACAATAGTTTGGTAATTTGGCAATTAAATCAGTAACGCTTTTTTAAAACCTCTTTCGAATATATGTATGTATTCGTTACTAATATAAAACTAACAATTATAATTAATACCATAATCATAAAAAAACAAGTTTTTCTAAGTGAAAAGAAACTTTTTTCTTGTTTAAAATGTTAGAATTATTCTTTTTTCCTATACAGAGGAAAAAATTTAATTTTGTCATCCTCAATATCTGAATTAGCAATGTTATGATTTTTTTTGGACACCAATTCATTATATACTTCTTGATTCAAAATTTTTCTTCCAGTATAATATATTGAATCTTCATCATTAGAAAAGAAAGATTTTTTGTATTTATACAAACCATCACCATTCTCTAGTCCTCCACCCAGAATATAATATTTATAATTATTTTCTCTCGCCCAATTTATTACTTCTATTTTTAAAAAGTCGTTAGGTCTAGTGAAAAAATAATATGATAATGTACCTCCTAAATATGAAAATAATGTATTTTCACTTTTTAATATTAATTCAGTCGATATAGGTATTGACTCTTTGTATACCATTGCAATAATAGCACTATCAGGGTTTTCAAGAATAAAATTTTTGAAATAATCAATATAATAAAAATATTGAGAAGACGCATTATTACGTTGCATTGTCTGAATGTGTATATCATAAAAATCTTTGATGACATCTATAGATATAGGTTTTTGAAAAATTTTTATTGTAAGCCCTTCTTGTAATGCTTTTCTATAATTATTTCTAACCTTAGGTTTATAACCTTTCCATTGTTCCTTTTCATTAATAACAACGCCTTTTACATTTCTTAACGTAGGATTTAATATTCCTGTGTATCCAACATGATTATCATTAAGACTAAATCTTACAAATTCACTTATTATATTATTTTCTATATACCATTCATCTACCTTTTTCCAAAAATAATCTACTATTTGCAAATGAACTTCTTTTATATCAAACAAAGGTCCACTATAACCATATGGAGAAGTTACATCACAATATTCTGTTTTCTTCTTAAGGATTAGTATAGGACGAATATAAAAAGGCATTACAATAATAGCTTTACCATTACTCTTTAGTACAAAATAACTAAGCTCATTTTTAGTCATATCTGTGGTATCTAATAACTCCGTTTTATAAAAAGGGTTAGGATTTTTTAATTCTAATAATGTTTGTTTATAGATTTTTAACTCATTTTCATCTCTTATTTTTCTTACTTCGAAAAAAAATCGTGATGTACTTTTTTTAAGATACTTATCCTCTTTTTTACGTTTTCGTACTATTTTTGCAGGAATACCATATGCTACATTATAATCATCAATATCTTGTGTTATTACTGAGCCAGCTCCTATTACAGTATGTTTTCCGATAGTGATATTTTGAATAACACAAGCACCTAAAGATATTGCTGAGTATTTTCCTACTTTTGTAGTCCCACCCATCGTTACACTAGAAGCTAAACTTGAAAAGTCACCCATAACACTATCGTGCCCTAAATTTGAATTAGTGTTTAGAATACAAAAATCTCCAACGATAGAATCTGTGTTTATTTTACCTAAAGTTAATACAACAGTTCCTTTTCCTATTTTAGCATATTTGCTTATTATAGCTGTAGGGTGAATAACCGTTATAAACTCAAAACTTGGGCAAAGTTCTTTTACTTTCTTATACATTAAATATCTTGTCCAATTATCTCCTATCGCAATTATACCTTTAGTAATACCGTTATTATACAAATCTTTAAGTATTTCTTCATTTCCTAAAACCTGATAACCAAATATTTCTTTTCCTTTAGGGATAAAAGTATCTATATAACCCATAACCTCAAATTCATTATTCAGCTCAATTGCTTCTATAATTACTTTTGCATGACCTGAAGCACCAATAACCAGAATTTTATCCATTACTTAATTTAATAAAATTAAAAATATTTTTTATGTAACTAATTCTATCTTAATAAGACATGTTTTCTCTCTTTTTAAAAAAGAAATAATTTTCTACCTAGAATACTATTTCTACATTATTAATTATACTATTTCCCCAAGTCACACATATTTAAAATTATGTTTATTTCTTTTGAAGAGTACTAACCTTATTCCGGCTAACATTTTTACTTTTAGTTTCGCATAACCAATATTACTTTGAGATTTTAGATATTTTCTTTATTTTATTCAAAACAAAAAGAGAGATGAAATCTCTCTACACTGTTAGGTTTTTAGATAAATCAGTAATCCTAGTCTTTCTCCAAACCAGCATAACCAATAAAAAAATAATCTGAAAACTAAATCATTGATATGATCACAATATTTTAAAAACAAACTCCATTCACCAAGTCAATCGTTACCTTATTTTCTAAAATCACCCAAAAAGTATTAGTATCTAACCATTAAATTGAATATAAAAATTCATAGTAATGAAATTCCGACCTTTCAATCACACTGCTTACAAGTATACATAATTAATCACTTTCAAAACTATTTTGTGGTACTTTACCTTTAACCCCCTTAAAAAAAGTATACATAAAGTTAAAATCATTATCCATATTGTCGGTAGGATAAAATGGTTTAGAAATAACAGTTTGTCTTTTTCCATAATCAAAAGCTACCATAATAATAGGAACTTTAGCTAACTTCGACAAATGATAAAAACCTGTTTTCCATTTTTTTACTTTTTTTCTGGTGCCTTCGGGAGCAAGAGATATTCGTAACTCATCATACTCTTCAAATATTTTTGCCATGGCTTCAACCTTGTTTTGACCCGGCGTTCTATCGAGTGATATCCCTCCTACTTTTTTTAAATACCAACCTATTGGCCATTTAAAGAGTTCTTTTTTTGCTAAAAAACTAATTTTCAATCTTAAAATTTGCCTTATCAATAAACCTATATAAAAATCATGCCAACTAGTATGAGGCACAACTATTATTACACATTTTTTAACAGTATCAATACTAAAATCGCCAATTATCTTCCATTTCAAAATTTTATAATAAATAAAAGATGATAATTTTCTCATATATTTATAAACTACGATAAATAGCCTTAATTTTTTCGGCATTTATCTTGGATTTCCAGTCTAAACCTAAAGCATTTTCCCATAAAGGAACTAAACTAAGAGCAACTGTTGTCATAGTATCTAATTCTTTATCTGTAACATTAGAACAAATACCTTTTGGTAATGAAATATTATTATACTCTTTCATTTCTTGAAATATAGCAACTCCTTCTGGATAAAATTCTTCAAGTTTATCAAACACAATACAATTACCTATTCCATGTTTAGTACCTAGTACATATGCTAAACCATAACTCAACGCATGAGCTACACCAACCTGAGAATACGCTATACTCATTCCTCCATGCCATGAAGCCATCATTAGCTTAGCATCAGAATCTGATTTTTCTAATTTATTTTCTAAAAATATTTCTTTACATAAGTCAAATGCTTTTTCTCCATAGCTCTGGCTAAAAGCATTAAGATAAGTCCCTTCTAAAGATTCTACACAATGAATAAAACAATCCATTCCTGTATAAAACCATTGATCTTTAGGGACATCTTTTATTAACTCTGGATCCAAAATTACTTGGTCAAATGGAGTGAAATCAGAATTTATTCCTAATTTACGTTCTGGACCTGTTAATACTGTGGTACGAGAAACTTCTGCACCTGTACCAGATATTGTAGGAACCCCTACATGATACACTGCTTTATTTGCAACTAAATCCCACCCTTGATAATTAGCAGCACTTCCTGGATTTGTTAAAATAATAGAAACTGCTTTTGCTAAATCTAAGATTGATCCACCACCAATACCAACAATTCCGCTTGGAATAGATTGAAAGTCATTCCTTATTTCTAAAACTAAAGTATCAACCAAAGATGTTTTAGGCTCTTCTATAGTAGATATATATATTATTTTGTCAGTTGAAGATAATGGTATCCGATCCTCAATAAATGCTTTATTATTTTCAAAAACATCATCAATCAAATAGATAAATGGTGAATTACTTTTACGTTCTGATGAAAGTATCTCCCCTATCTGATTAAATGACCCTATGCCAAATACCACTCTAGATACCATAGGAAAATTTTTATGAGTTGATTTCCCCGTTTTATTACTTGTTCCCAATTTTGTGTCCAATAGGCTTACTTTTTTTATAATTTTATTAGCTTTTTTTAAATCTTCAGGCGTATCTATTTCCACACCCTCATGATCCGTTTCTATCATTTTAATATTCTTACCATATTCTAAATATCTAATACATTCTATTTTTTCGGCAGCCTCTAATTTTCTCATTGGTAAATGATAAAAATCTAATATTGCTTGCTTTCTAAATGCATAAATTCCTTTATGCTTATAATATGTATTAGCTATTTCTTTATCTCTAGGATAAGGGATTGGTGATCTAGAAAAATATAGTGCGTAATTGTCTTTATTAACTATTACTTTGACGCTATTAGAATTTATAATTTCTTCCCAATCCTTCATAGGTGTCATTAGACTCGCCAAATCTATACTGTCTGCATCTTCTTTATAAAAAACGTCTAAAACTTTCTCTAGACTATCTTTCTCTGTAAATGGCTCATCCCCTTGTACATTGACAACAATATCAACATCCATATCCTCAACTGCTTCTGCTATTCTATCACTTCCACAATTATGTTCTTTAACACTCATGATAGCCTTACCACCTTGAGAAACGATCTCTTTATATATAATATCACTATCTGTAACTACGTATACCTCATCAAAAAGATTCGTATTTAAAACAGCTTCATATGTTCTTTTAATAACCGTTTTTCCTCCTAAATCTTGCATCAATTTTCCTGGAAATCGGGTAGCAGCATACCTAGCAGGAATCATGGCTATTATTCTTAGCTTCTTTTTGTTCAAAATATTTTAATTTATTGAAAAATCAAAAATAGTTTTTTTCTACCAATTCTCCAGATGTCCATCAAAATAGTTTTTAAAATATCAAAAACAATCACACAACAGAAACATAACACGCTTATTACCAAACGAATATAAACAGTAGTTTCTTATTTAAAAAACCACTAAAATTCAAATATGATTAACCTAAAACCTATTTACAATAACCTTAAGCCAATTAATATATGTATTTATTAGTTCCGAATGTAAAAACATCAAGATATATCTCTTATAACTCTTTTTGTTTTAAATTGGTATACTCAATAATAAATTTTAAATATTTTTAAAAAAGTCACGTGCTGATGTGATAAATATTTAAAAACAATTAACCAAAAAAAGTAGTGAATTTAAAAAGTTATTTTTCAAAAAAACTAAAAACGGAACCTCCATATTTTCTATAATAACTAAAATTAGATGCTTTATCTATGGAAGTATGTTTAGAATGTTCTATAATCAAAACACCTCCAGAATTAAGTAATTCATTTTTGAAAACTAAATCAGCAATTTTTAAGAATTGTGATTCATCAAAATCATAAGGTGGGTCGGCAAAAATAATATCTGATTTATGTTTTACTTTCTCAAGATAACTATATACATCGCTCTTTATCGTATCGATTGGCAAATCTAAATCCTTTGCTATACTTTTTATGTATCCTACACAAGAATAATGGGCATCTACAGCTGTACAATTTTTAGCTCCTCTAGAAGCAAATTCATAACTGATATTGCCTGTTCCCGAAAAAAGATCAAGTACAGTAACCTGAGAAAAATTATATTGATTATTAAGAATATTAAACAACCCTTCTTTTGCCATATCAGTTGTTGGACGAACAGGTAGTTTTTTAGGAGCCTGTAATCTTTTTCCTTTATATTTTCCAGAGATAATTCGCATAATTAGAAATTACTTAGTAGAACAAAATGTTGATGACTTTTAAAAAACTGTACTTGAGGTGATAACTCAAAGCCATGAGAGAAATCACCAATACTAACATTACGAATATAAGTTTGTGCAATAGCAAAATATTCACTGCTTTCATCAATTTCTCCAAGAAGTATTAATCTAAAATCCTCTGGATTTAGTTTTAATTGCTCTGTAGTAAACATTAGATAATATAAAAAATCTTCTTTAGTTTCGTACCTAAACGAGTTACCAAGAATAAAATTCCCTTTATTGATTATAAGAATATCAAAAAACTTATTATCAAAATTGACAAATACAGCTGTACTATCACTATTTTTTTCTTTAGTTAAAAGAGAATCCGCTAAAATAGTACCCACATGTTTGTATGTAAAAGATCCGAAAGTATCAAAAAAGAAGTTATTTATATTAGCGTACGGGACATAAACGACTACTAAATTATGTTGATCCAACTCATCATATGCAATAAAGTCATTTTTTAGTATTTTAACATTATATTGCAGATATTCCTCTAGTAAATTATTGTTAAATAATGCTTTAGGGACATATGTATAGAGATCATTTTGATAAATAACTTCAATTGTGTCAAAATTATTTTTAAGAATTGGAATATGATCAAAAGCATATTTAATCTTATTCAGCACTTGCTCTGGAGACAATTGTATAGTAAAGTCTTCTTTATCTATCGCGATTAACTGTTTATCAGAATCTACAACACAAAAAGAAAGTCCATTCAATCCTACTTGAATGGACAATATATATTTATTATCAATTATGTTATTGTTACTCAGATGAACCATAAGACTTTGGCCAGTTTCCAGAAGTGTTAACTTCTGACATTGATCCCACAGAAATATGTGTACCATTTACTCCATCAACTGATCTTACTTCATTTTCTTGTAATACTAAATCTCTGTCCAAGTCTTGTAAAATAACTTCTTTTGCTATTTTAGCTTCAAAAACTGCTATCTTATAGTCATTCTTATCAATAAAACCAGCATTTAGTTCAAATTTAGCATCAATCCCTTCTATAGGAACCTTCATCATATTCTTATAACGATTTGGGTTCTTTCCTTTAAATAAAGAATCTCTTACAGACGCATATCCCAAAGTATCAATTACCACTGTATCTCTTGGCTCATCAATTTTTAAAACTTTATTAAATCTTATAAAACTAGAATCTCTACGCTGGGTTAACGTAAATTTTGCAGTATCCAAAAAAGCGACTAGTTTTTCGGGATTTTTCTCAAATTTCCCTATTACGGTTTTATGAGCTAATTCTGCTTGTCTTATATCTTTTAAGTTTTCGATAACTTTAGCGTAGCGCTCATTTTTTACTTGGTTAAATTTTACAGGACCGTTTATCGAATCGAATACCAAGTACCCTAAAAATCCGATAACTAACCAAAGAACTAATTGAATTACAATTTTCATTTTATAATCTAGCTTTTAAACATTAGTGTATACGCAAATCTACAATTTTTTTTCAATCGTAAAAGTTTATAGACAAAAAATCCTTATTATCTTTGAATTATTTACAAATTTGCAATCTAAAAACATTAAATTATTTTATGAGGGAAACAGAATTTTACCAGCTATTAAAAGACGACTTCCCTTTTCAACCTACATTAATACAGGATATTGTTCTTCAAAAATTGTCTAATTTTATCTTATCAGGAACGAAAAATTCTTTATTTCTTTTAAAAGGGTATGCTGGGACTGGTAAAACCACATTAATCGGTACTTTGGTTAAAAATTTGGGAAAAGCTAAATTGAATTCTATATTATTAGCTCCAACAGGTAGAGCTGCAAAAGTAATTAGCAACTATACAGGAAAACAAGCTCAAACTATTCATCGTAATATCTATTACCCAAAAAAGGATAAAAGTGGGGGAATGGCTTTTCAATTAAAACAAAATAAAAATCGTAATACTATATTTATTATAGATGAGGCTTCCATGATTTCTGATATACCAAGTGACAGTAAATTATTTGAAAACGGATCGTTATTAGACGATTTGATGCTATATGTTTATTCTGGCTTTAATTGCAAAATCCTTTTTATAGGGGATACAGCACAATTACCACCTGTAAAACTAAATATAAGTCCCGCATTAGATCAACATACTTTGAACATAGGCTTCGACAAAGAGGTTGTAGAAATTGAACTTGATGAAGTCGTAAGACAGGCTGAAGATAGTGGTGTTTTAATGAATGCTACACGATTACGAGAGACACTTAACAGTAAGTTTCACGATTATTTTCAATTTAGCATATCAGGGTATCCTGATATTATACGGTTGATTGACGGTCATGAAATAATGGACGCACTCAATGATTCTTATGCAAATTCAGGACAAGAAGAATCCGTTATTATACTTCGTTCTAATAAAAGAGCAAATATTTATAATCAACAAATTAGATCAAGAATTCTATTTCAAGAAAATGAACTTTCTACAGGAGATTATCTAATGGTTGTTAAAAACAATTATTTTTGGTTAGATCCTAAAACTGAAGCAGGTTTTATTGCTAATGGGGATATTATAAAAATATTGGAAATATATACAATCAAAGAGTTATATGGTTTTAAATTTGCAGAAGTAAAAGTTAGTATGGTGGATTATCCTAATCAAAAACCTTTTGAAACTGTTTTATTATTAGATACTATAACTACAGAAAGTCCTTCTCTACCGTATGAGGAATCTAACAAATTATATCAAGAAGTTATGAAAGATTATGAGGGAGAAAGCTCTAAGTATAAAAAATTTATTAGTGTAAAAAGCAATAAATTTTTTAATGCTTTACAGGTTAAGTTTTCTTATGCTATTACTTGCCACAAATCCCAAGGTGGTCAATGGGAAACGGTATTTATAGAACAACCATACCTCCCTGAAGGTGTAAACAAGGATTATCTCCGTTGGTTATATACAGCGGTTACTAGAGCTAAGAAAAAATTGTATCTAATCGGTTTTAAGGATGATTTTTTTATTGAAAACTAAAGTTATATCACTTTATTTACAGAATTAGGATACTCCTAAAAAATCATCCCGATAACTTAATCTAATCGATAATAACCACATTTTAGATATGCGCCTTCAGGAAAATTAATTGGATGATCTATGTCGTGAAACGTTTTTTCTATAGTATCAAAAGTTCTCCCTGATTTTAGAATATTTTCCTCGGATACAGCAAAAAACTCTTCGGCTATAATTCGGGAAGAACAAGAAGCTAACACTAAAATACCATTTGGAGTAACTAATTGTGCTCCTAATCTTGCTAATCTAGAATATCCATTTTTTGCTTTACTAATTTCATTTTCGCTTTTTGCAAAAGATGGTGGATCAATAACCACTATATCAAACTTCTTTTTTTGATGGATCAAATGCTGCAGTCCTTCAAAGGCATCTGCTACCATTACACTGTGTTTTCCTTTTTTATTTAATGCTGCATTATCCTTAGCTATCTCTAATGCTTGAGCACTAATATCAAGACTTATAACCTCTTTTGCTCCACCAACCAGAGCATGAACAGAGAATCCCCCAGCATATGAAAACACATCCAGAACTGTTTTCCCTTTGGCTAATCCTCCTATTCTTTTTCTGTTATGGCGATGATCTAAAAAATATCCTGTTTTATGACCTCTGATAACATTGGCAGAGAACAAAACTCCATGCTCTCTAAAAATTACAGTTTCATCCTCTAGAACACCATAAATTACTTTCCCATCATATAAGCCATGTATTTCTCCCCTAGACTGTAGTAATCTACTTAATCGAAGTACGATCGTTTTACATCCTGAAACCTTAATCAAATGTGGTACTATCCAATTTAGATACGGAAACCAAATATGCGAATATAATTTTATAACTAAAACATGATCGTAAACATCTGCTATAAAACCAGGAAAATTATCATTTTCTCCATAAAGAAGCCGATAACTGTTAGTATCTGTTTTTAACAAAGAACTTCTTACTATATAAGCTTCTTCTATCTTTTTAGCGAACCACTCCTCATTTATATCTTTACGTTCTTTAAATTGAAGAAGCTTAATCCTTATTGGCGAATAAGGGTCATATAATCCACAAGCTAAAAAATTATTTTTTTTATTATCATAAATAATAACCAAATCCCCTACCCTGCCTTTCGCATTTTGTTTAACTATACTGCTTTCAAAAACCCAAGGATGCTCTCGCTTTACCATCTTTTCTGCAGCAGGCTTCAATTTAACAGCAAGACGTTTTGTTTCTATAAAAGGTATTATTTCCATAATATGCAAGAATAGTAATTATTTTGACAAATTTTATAATGACTAGTATAAAAATAGAGTGACTTTTTATTAAAATTTATAACTTATAGATTCAATGGAAAATTTACAGATCATATTACCCATACCCATTTTTGCCAATATATTCACGTACTAAATTTAATATAGTGTTTTTTTTTTAAGCTAATTCTGTTATAAAAAATGATTGTAAATCAGTTAAATATCCAAGTATAAATCTGAGATGTAAGATGATTAATAAAATCCGTTGACGAATAATTATCTGTTTGTTGATTTAATATATCCTTAATTTCAGATAAGTAACCCTGATTAATCTCCTTATTAGTTATATTATTAGCTGAATTCAAGTTATTAAAATTCGTTTTATGAAGTTGTGAGATAGAAGCAACTGTAGTATCATCTAGATTTGATATTTTAAATTTCAAAAAAGGTAACTTATCTAAGGTGTTAGGCTTTTCTGTGTCTGTATAAATCATGTAATCTATACCATTGGTTAGTATTGCAAAACGAGATTTAGAAAGCTGAAAACAAGTATCTAGTCGCGAGTTATTAATCTCTAATTTTTCTTTCCAACGTTTACACTCTATAATTATTATTGGTTGTTGGTATAACACAACTGAATAATCACTTTTATAATTTTCTTTTTCTACTAATTTTTCTTCAAAATCAAAGATTACCTCTGATGGGTTATCTATATCGTATCCTAGTAATTTTATGAAAGGTAATACGAAAGCTGATTTAGTTTCGTCTACCGAACATATTTGTGTTTTCATAAAATCTATCTTTTCAGATAGTAAATTCAATTTGGATTTAATTTCCATATTCTATTATTAATAAGTATTGCTAACTTTTGTCAATTGAAACTACCATGATTTATAGCTCCTAATTGTTTATTAAAACTAACCAATTAATGCTGTGGTAGTGTTGATTAAAAACAATACAATTTAGATACATAAACCACAATCATCAATTTTAGTAGTATGACATAAATAGAATTTAAACTTTTTTCCTTATGAACTTATTCAATATTAATTAATATGTAAACACTAATTATTTAACTTTTAAATTAAAGATTATTTATTTTTTTAACTTTATTATTAAGATTTATATAATTTTTGTATATTTAAAGTAACACGAACTTTTTTGATGATTTTATTATTAATTGCTTAACTGGCCAATAAATAACTAAATATAGAATCATCAAAATGAAAACAAACCACAATGAAACATATTTTAATGACTATGATTACCATTTCTTCGGTAATCAGTTTTGCGCAGACACAGCAAAACAAACCAAGTCAAAGAATCCAACAAGAAAAAAATATTGGAGCAACCTTTGAAAAAACGAACCTATTTTCAGTGAACCATTCGAAAAGTACAGGAGTACAAATTCCCAAACAATTAAAAAAGTATACCATTCTGAAACTACAGAAAACCAAACTTAATTCATTACTTTCCAAAACTCCAAACACTATTAATTTAGAAATTCCTACTCTAAAATCTTCTGTATTTTTAGAGTTAGTTAAAGTGAAAATAACTACTGATGATTTTAAAATTATAGAAATGCCCTCTGGAAAAGTTTTTATTCCTGATCAAAACATGATACACTATAGAGGTATCGTAAAAGGAAAAGAAAACTCTATAGCAGCGGTGAGTTTTGCCGATGGAAATATTTCTGGACTTGTTAGTATAGAAGGCGAACAAGGAAATTTAGTTATTGGTCAATTAGATAATTCTGATTACCATATTATGTATAGAGATGAAGAAATTAACCATCTTAATGATTATAGTTGTAGATTAGAGGGTGCTAAAGACTTTAAAGGATATACAAAAGAGGAACTTTTTATAGAAAACCAAAATAAATCCGCTTCTAAATGCCCGGCTATTTTCTTTGATATAGATCAGGATATAGTAAATGATAAAGGAGGTGTCCAACAAGCATCTAACTTTATAAAAGCGATATTTAATCAGGTAGCTCTTTTGTATGCTAATGATAATATGACTATTAAAATGTCTGGCATGAAAGTATGGACAGGAGCTAAACCCTTTAGCAACAGTCTAAATAGCTATATGAATTATCGAAACAATAATAGATTTGAAGGGGATTTAGGTCATTTTGTTACCTACGATTACTCTGGGG
>CAVYIL010000257.1:0-18635 GCA_963768325.1 uncultured Flavobacteriaceae bacterium
CGCAAAAACTTTATAACCTTTCGTAGTTTTAACACATTAAAAGTTAATAACTTTATATATTGCTAAATATGGGAAAACTTTGCTGATTTATATAGTGATTATTTGATAAGTTCGAGTTCTTATACCACAGCCACAGGTATGGCTTCATTGCTATCTATTAAGCATGATAAAATTACTCGTGAATTATCTACGGGAAATTATGACAGTAAGTTTTTATGGAAACAAGCAAAAGTCTATATTGAAGAATTGACAAGGTCTCAAGACACCATTGTTTTAAGTTTTGATGATTCCATACAAGAAAAACAATATACCGATGAAAGCGAGCTTAATTGTTGGCATTATGACCATGTGTTTAATCGGTCTGTAAAAGGGGTTAATTTTTTGACCGCATTAGTAGAGGTTAGAGGTATGCGATTACCTTGTTCTGTTGAGTTTATAAAGAAAGATAGGTGGATAACAGATCCTACAACAGGCAATAGAAAACGTAAAAGTAGTGTAACAAAGAATGAATTATTCAGGAAAATGTTACGCGAATGTAATAGTAAACTTTTATATGATTATGTATTAGCCGATAGTTGGTTTAGCTCAGTTGAGAATATGAATTGTTGCAAAAAAGAATTAAAATCAGACTTTATTATGGCTCTAAAAAGCAATCGTAAAGTAGCTTTATCATTAGAGGATAAAGAAAATAAGAAATATATAAGTATTAAAACATTACAGCCAGGACAGCAGACTCTGGAGGTTTGGTTCGAGGAATTAGATTTTCCGCTGTTGTTTACAAAGCAAGTTTTCAAAAACGAGAATGATACAGTCGGCGAGTTGTACTTGGCTTGTAGTGATTTAAGCTTATCGTATGATCAAATAATTACAATCTACAAAAAACGGTGGGGCGTAGAGGAATATCATAAATCGATAAAAAGTAATACGGGATTCGCAAAATCTCCAACGAAGAGAATAAAAACACAAACCAATCATTATGTACTCTCAATAGTGGCTTACATAAAGTTAGATTTTTTAAAATTAAGGACAAATAAAAATCATTTTGCAATGAAAACTCAAATTTATTTAGCAGCTCAACAAGCTGCTTATGCGGAACTTCTAAAGTTATCAACAACTAGGACTACGTAATTCGATTTTTGAACTGTTTTTTTGCGTAAGGTGAGTTACTAATTCATTTTTCGACTATGGAAGATCCTCGTAGAACAACAAAAGGAAATTTTCTACATTCCTTAACGGACATATTATTTTTAGTATTATCAGCTGTTATGAGTGGAGCAGATGACTGGGAAACAGTTATTCTTTTTGGAGAGAGTCAAATAACTTGGTTAAAAAAACACGGTTCATACAAAAATGGTATACCTTCTACAGATACCTTAAAGAGAGTGTTCTCTGCTATAGATTCAGAACAATTTAATACTTGTTTCATGAATTGGACAAATGAGATTTGTAACATAACAAAAGGAGAGGTTATTGCTATAGATGGAAAGACAATTAAAGGAACTAAGGAAGATAATTTACCCCACATTGTTTCTGCATTTGCTTCAGAAAACAAGCTAGTTCTTGGACAAGTCAAAATAGAAAATAAAAGTAATGAGATTACGGCTATTCCTAAATTACTGGAATTACTTACCCTAGAAAACACTACGGTAACCATAGATGCTATGGGTTGCCAAACAGAAATAGCTAAAATGATTATAGATAAGGATGCAGACTATATATTAGCTGTTAAAGGAAACCAGAAGACACTGGAACAAGATATTTTAGATACTATTCGATTTGAAACCCCCAAGGAGATAAATATTCAAGAGGATTTAGATCATGGAAGAATTGAGAATCGTACTTGTTCGGTTTACTCCAACTTAACTCATCTCCAAAATAAAGATAAATGGGTGGGATTAAAAACAATCGTAAGAATTCAAACACAAGTAATTAACAAATCTACAGGTAAAATCAGCAACGAGCAGCGAATTTATATATCAAGCTTAACTACTGATGCAAAAACAATAAATAACTCTATAAGAAAACATTGGAGCATAGAAAATAATCTTCACTGGACGCTTGATGTATTGTTTAGGGAAGATCAATCAAGAAAAAGAAAAGGAAATGTAGCTCAAAATTTTAACATCATACTAAAGGTAGTATTGGGACTTATTGTCAAAGAAACAACAGTAAAGAAAAGCAAGAAAAACAAAAGAATGTTAGCTGCTTTGGATACTAAATATAGAGAGAAAATACTTAATCTATTTTAAATGCTTTTGCCCTGGGGGATTGTACCTCATGACACAAAATATTATGATTTGGTTTTTAATGAAATTTCTAATCGAATGGCATAATAGTTCGATTAGTTTTAACGATGATAAAAAATAACAACTAACGAACTTACCTTACGCAAAAATCTTATAAGATTTTTGCGTAAGGTAAGTTATTGATTTATTAGAATAGGAGCTGTGATCTAACTGTATTAAAGTAGTCCGCCATCTGATTTTTCATTACCATCTCTTTGTTTTCTAGTTTCTTTTCTATTTTTACCAGCACCAAATTGGTAAGATAACCCTAAAGCAACTGTTTGGGATTCTGCTTGAAATCTTCCGTTAGTTTGATAAGGAGTAAGCCCACTAAATCTATAATATTGAGTTTTAAAAATATCATTAAAATTAATACTGGCAGTACCTTTTCCTTTCATAAAACTATATCTAGCTCCAGTATTTACAAAGTAAAAAGGCTTACTATTAAATTGGATTCCTTTTTCACTTCCTCGATAGAGTCCAAAAACCTGAAAGGTTAAATTTTTAGTAGCTTTAAAACTATTATTAATTCTAAAATTATACATAACTGCATCTATTTCTTTTGATTGCTTATCTACAACTCCTTTTTCAGTCTGAGCATATAGGTCAAAACTAGAATTAACACTCCACCAAGTAGTAAAATTATAATTACTAGAAATTTCAAATCCATAAGATGTACTAGAGTCAAAATTATCAAAAATTATTATAACACCATCTTTAACTTCTGGATTTTTTTTTAGAGTATGATTAATAGCATCATTAACAATTCTAAAAAACATTCCACTGGTAATAGAGCCTTTGTTTAGTTTTCTAGTATAATTTACCTCGATAGAGTTGGTAAATTGGGGATTTAAAGATGGGTTACCAAGAGATATTACTCTTGGAGAACTCCATTGTCTAATAGGGTTTACTTGACTCAAACTAGGTCTGTCTACTCTACGACTATAACTCATTTGATAACTGTTTTTTTCTGCTGGATTATATGAGATAGAAGCAGAAGGGTATACAGTAATGTAATTATCTTCATATATTTTTGCGTCATTTAGTATAGCTTTTACGTCATAGCTTTCTAATCTTGCACCTAATTGATAGGACCATTTTTCAAATGTTTTACCATAGGTGCTATAAAAAGAATGTATGTTTCTGTCGTAGCTATATCTAGAGTCGTCATATAATGTAGATTGATATGTATTATCTGTTTCTCTAAATCTAGTCTCATACCCTAATTCTAATTTAGCTTTGTCGGTTAAAGGATTGATATAATCTAAATTGATAGTGGTGTTTTTTCTAGAATTATTTATTATATCCTTATAGTTAGTGAACTTGGTATTCCCTATAAAATTAAAATCATCATCATCATTACTTTCATACACATTGTAATCAACTTCTAATTCAATAGAGTGATCTTCTTTTAAGAAATTGTGTTTATAATCAAAATTATAAGTAGACCTATTATCCCTTGTCTGATTTAATGAATTTTGATAAATGTTCTCTTTGTCGTTGTTTAGAAATATATTGTTAATAGAACCATTATTCTTTTCTTTATATACGTTTTGATTGGTGTATAAGGAAACTGTATTATGGTCATTGATAAAATAATCTACACCTATTTTATACAAATGCGATTTAGCGTTATCCAAAAAATCAAATTCTTGATTAGAACTGTCATTCTTTATTAATACATTACCATGATGATGAGTTTTGCTTATTTTGTTTCCATAATTCCCATAAACATTTATTTTTCCAGTTTTGTAGTTAAGATCAATGGAGCTATTAAATCTAGTATTTTCTTCATAATTAAAACCTAGGTTTATAGTGCCATTGAGTCCGTTATTACTATTCTTGTGTAATACAATATTAATAATACCACTCATCCCTTCTGGATTATATTTGGCAGAAGGATTTGTAATTAATTCTATTTTTTTAATAGATGTAGATGGTATCTGTTTTAGTAATTGAGCAGCGTCCATATTTGTCGGTTTCCCATCAATAAGGATACGTACATTTTGGTTACCTCTTAGGGATATATTACCATCTTTATCAACGTTAACAGATTGAATGTTATTCATAATTTCGGCAGCACTTCCACCAGTAGTTGTAAGATCTTTACCTATATTGATTACCTTTCGGTCAATTTTTTGTTCTATTGTTGTACGTTCTGCAATAATGGTAACATCATCAAGAGCTTCAGCTCCCTCATATAAAAAAATCGTACCAATATCAATATTTTTGTTTTCTTTAGAAATTATAATAGTTTGACCATGATCCGCATAACCAATAAATTCTACTTTTAAAGTATAATTACCACTCGGGATATTTAAAATAGAGAAAGCACCATCTTCTGCGGTAATACCACCTGTGATAATTTTATTAGTGTTATCACTAACAATTATAGAAGCATAGGATATAGGTTGGTTTAAATTTTTGTCGATAACCTTTCCCTTGACAGATCCAAGTGTTGTGTTATTACTAGGTTGCGCGATGATGGTTAAGCAACACAGGTAAAAAAAAAATAAGATTGTTTTTTGATAGATTAATTTCATTTTAGACGATTATTTCGTTTTTGTTAAATATTTAGACTTTGTGTTATATAATATATATTCATAAGAATACTAAAAGAGGTATTTTATAAATACAAAGGTAGGACGAGCGATTTATGGTTTTGTTACAGTTACAAGGTGTTTTAATATTATGCTAGCAAATTAAAAGCCGCCCCCTTATAGGTTTGGAGCGGCTTTTTTAAATAATCAAAATGATAACACTAACCATCAACAATGAATACAATTTGATTATTAACAAACTAACTACTAATTAACTAACTTATGAAAAAAATTGTCTCTTGTTTATAAGACTTTAAGTTTTGAATCGATGTTACATATTGTTTGTTTTTTTAACATTAGAGTGGTTTTTTTAACGTTTTTTACTTAATTTGATTTATTTTATCAGATAATTGAATTCAAATAGTTCGTTAATGAAAAAAACATTAGTTCTCGGAGCATCGCTAAAAAAAGATAGGTATTCTAACCTAGCGATTAATAGATTAGTGGATTCTAATCATATTGTTGTAGCTATTGGTAGAGAAAAAGGACAAGTAGCAGGTGTTTCTATAGAAACAGAATTAATGGATTTTATAGCTATCGATACGGTAACTATTTATCTGTATTCTCTTAATCAAAAAGAATACTATGATTATGTAATAGGACTTAATCCTAGAAGAGTTATTTTTAATCCAGGAAGTGAGAATCCAGAATTTTATAAGATGCTCACTATTGCCAATATAAATATAGAAGTAGCTTGTACACTAGTATTACTTTCTACGAATCAATATTAAACCTAGAAAAGTTAAGAAACCGTTTAGTACGAGAATGAAGAAACCAAATTTAAATCCAAACCACGAATCACTATTATTGCTAATTATGTAAGAAATCACAGGTGATAATATTGCTATAATTGGCACCAATTTATCTTTGACTTTTAGTGTAGTAAATAATCCAAAAGTGTATAAACCGAGTAAAGGACCATAAGTATAACCTGCAAATACAAATAATTTAGCGATAACGCTTTCATCCTTTATGATATACTTAAAACTAATAATGACTATTACAAGCAGTAAAGAGAATAAGACATGAATTTTCTTTCTAGTTTTTATTTGATCCTCAGGGCTATATTTTTTTTCGATATCAAGTATATCAATACTAAACGATGTCGTTAAGGATGTCAATGCACTATCAGCACTACTATAAGCAGCAGCAATAAGACCAAGCACAAAAAATATTGCAATACCAAATCCTAATCCACTCTGTGTAGCAATAATAGGAAAAAGTTGATCCTTATGTGCATCAATACCATGCTGTATAGCGTATTGGGTTAGTAATAGTCCAAGACCAAGAAAAATGAAATTTACGATCGTAAGGACTATAGTGAACCAAAACATGTTTTTCTGAGCATCTTTTAGGCTACGACAAGTTAAATTCTTTTGCATCATATCTTGATCTAAGCCCGTCATAACAATTGCTATAAAAGCACCAGAAAAGAACTGTTTCCAAAAATAATTAGCACTTTTGTAATCATCAAAAAAGAACATCTTAGAGAGATCACTATCCAGAACATAACCAATAAGGTTTGATCCTTTAATACCCAAATCGTTTGATACAAAATAAATAGCCACACCAACAGAAACTAACATAAAAAAAGTCTGCAACGTATCTGTCCATACTATTGTTTTAATACCAGACTTAAAGGTGTATAACCATATTAATAATATAGTTATGATTACTGTTATCCAAAATGGTACGCCTATGGAGTCAAAAAGAATAATTTGTAAAACATTAGCTACCAAAAACAACCTAAAACTAGCACCTACAACTCTAGATAATAAAAAAAATGAAGCGCCCGTTTTATAGGAATAATTTCCAAAACGTTGGTCTAGATATGTATATATCGACGTAAGATTTAATCTATAATAGAGCGGGAGTAAGATAGTTCCTATGATAAGGTATCCTAAAACATATCCTAGAACTACTTGCATGTAGCTAAATTGAGATGCCTCTATCCATCCAGGAACAGAAATAAATGTAACGCCACTAAGTGAAGCTCCAATCATACCAAAAGCAACTATATACCAAGGAGACTGTTTGTTAGCTTTAAAAAAAGAGTCGTTGTCAGCGTTTTTTCCAGTGAAATAAGAGACAAGTAGTAAAACACTAAAATAAACACTAATTAATAATAAGATATACGTTGGTTGCATTTTTATAATAGATTACGTGTAAAATAAACAACCAAATTACAAATTAAATAATTCTTTTTAGCAAAAGAAAGAATAGAAATAGAAGTGGTTTAAACTTTTTTGATTCTGCTGAAAAATAGTTGTTTTTTTACCCAATAGAAGTATTTTACACACTTCATAGTAGCGTTACACTAGTTTGTTTAAGAGCGATAAAACTTGCATGAATTTTCATTTAGCTGATATACATGTTTTATATTGTTATTAATACCATTTTTCTTATGAATTTACTGTAAAAGAAAATACCTTATTTTTTTATATCTGCGATAGAGAAAAATCAAGCATAGCAACGCTACGGTTTGTTTTTATCTGGAAGCAAATAGGAAAAAAGAATATTTTATTGCAGTAAATTCATAAGAAAAACGGTATTACAATAAATAACCAAAAACCAACTCTTTTAGATAGATAGATAACCTTTTTCTTACTAAAAAAATATGGTAAAACATTATGATATATGTAGTTTTAACAGGATATTTCGAAACAAAATACTCAAGCTGTTAATTAGTACTTGATTTATATATAAGTGATTACAGCATTCACTAATATCCCTAAACTTGCAACAAGATTTACAAAGAATATTACCCCTTTTGGTGGCTTAAATTCAATTACTTGCAGAAAACAAAGAAAACAGTTACTTTTTAATTCTGGAATATATAGGATAATGATCCGAAAACTCTATATCAAAGTTCTTAAAATCAACAACTTCAAATTCATCTGGAACTAAAATAAAATCAATTCGAGCAGGAAAAAACTTAAATTTAAATGTTTTACCAAACCCAGTCCCCGCCTCTTTAAAACTATCCAGAAGATTTTTAGATTTAATTTTATTATAAACATAAGAATAAGCCGTGTTATTAAAATCACCCATAACAATATTCTTATACGGAGAGGTATCCATATGTTCTAACAGTTTCTCAGTCTGAACTTGCTGTTCTTTAAATGAAACCTGAATACTTTTCAATAACCTATCAGAAACTTCTTTCTCATCTATATTTTTTATCTGAGAATTTAACTTATGAGATTGCAAATGCACATTGTAAACCCTAATGGTATCTGATTTTACAATAGCATCTACATAGATAACATTATTAGCTGTTCTTTTAAAATTTAAAGTTCCTTGATTAATTAACTTATACTTAGAAAAGACAACAAGAGCTATTTCTCCATTATCGTTATTATATTTTTCATATTTATAAGGATATTGAGTAAAATCAGTATTAGGCGCATTATAATATTCTTGCACGCAAAAAAAATCAGGATCCTGATCGCGAACTAAACCCGATATATCTTGTGATATTGTACCAGAATCGATCCACTCAAAACGATTAAAACTATGAACATTATAACTCATAAAAGAAATAGCACCCTCACTCTTATCAGAAGATTTACCACTTAATCTATACAAAGAAGATACATGAGATACTCCCAAAATAAGAACTACTAACGAGAGAATTACTTTTTTTTTAAACAAAACCACCCAATACATTAAAAACATTACGTTTATAACGATCAATACGGGTACAGCTAAACTTAATACAGATAAAAGCGGAAATACTTTAGGAGAAACATAAGGCAATAGATAGGATAATAATAATGCTAAAGCTGCAAGAGAATTAAAAAAGAAAATAAACTTATTAATTAACCTTAACATTACTCCTTACCTACTTTAAACAAAAAATCTTTTTCATCTTTAGTAAGGCTTTCATATCCACTTTTACTTATCTTATCTAAAATAGCATCTATTTGTTCTTGGTTAGGATTTCGTTTAGCATAAGAAGTTGTATATTTAGTTGTTGTATTCGTCTTAGACTTATGAACCGTTTTTAATGTACTCTTTTTACCAGTCTTAAACAATCCAATAAACCAATCTATTAAATCCTCAAACCATGCTCCTATATCATTCCCTTTTTTAAGTTGTATTGCATAAAAATAACCAAAAATCGCACCTCCTAAATGCGCTATCAACCCACCTTCATTACTAGAATTAGATAATTGTATCAAATCTGACAAAACCACAAACAATCCTATTTGCCATAATTTTATATTAAAAACAAATATTCTCACTTCAGTATTAGGAGTATAGCTAGCTATAAAAATCATAATAGCACGTACAGCCGCTGAGGCTCCAATTAAATACGCCAACTTACCATCCAAAACAGGAAAAATATTATACGCCAATACACATAAAACTCCACCACTTATAGCCCCCAATAAATAAATAGTCAGAAATCTTTTTTCACTAAACAAATTCAATACAAATTGACCAAACCAATATAACACTAGCATATTCCAGAAAATATGCCAAAAATCAAAATGCAGAAAATTATACGTAAGCAAACTCCATATCTGAATTATTAAAGCACCTAATTCAGTTGGCAAAACAAACCATTTCATTAACAACTGGGGATGTGTACCAAAAACCCATGAACCTAACGTAGCTAATAAAAAGAAAAAGGTATTAAATACTATAAGTTTAATTATAATATTAGCTGTTTTATATTGATATACTAAGTTACTAGTAGACATTTTTAATTCCAACGATTTTGATTAAACGAATTATTTTTCCAATACCACATAGTAATAAATCCAATTACAGCTCCACCAATATGTGCCCAATGCGCAACATTAGAAGGTCCTAATATTGCTTGACCAGTAATTCCACCGTATAAATCTAATAAAAAATATCCACCGATCAAATATTTAGCTTTAATAGGAATCGGTATAAACATCATATACAAAGGTAGATTAGGAAACAATACTGCAAACGCTGCCAAAACTCCAAAAATAGCACCAGAAGCCCCCACCATTGGAGTTCTATAAGCATCAATCATATTTTCTGTAAACTCTTTAGGGATATCTGGATAAAAACTATACTGACGATTTAAAATAGCGTCATCAATAAATTTAATAACATCTGAATTCGAAAAACCCGCATCGATATAAGCCTGATAACCTGGCGTAAACTGGAAATAGGTAAATAAAATCTGAAAACCTACAGCACCCAGACCTGAGAAAAAATAAATAAATAAAAATTTCTTTTGACCAATATAACTCTCTAGGTGACTACCAAACATGTACAACGCAAACATATTAAAGAAAATATGCCCTGTACCTGCATGCATAAACATATGCGTAATAATTTGCCAAAATTGAAAATTCTCATTTTTAGGAAACCATAACGCAAACAATTGAAAGGCTGAATCCCCTAAGCTTAGAGATCCTATAAAAAAAATAACATTAATTATTAATAATGTTTTTACTGTATCTGTAATTCTTCCCATTTATTTTTTAAAATTTCTTATCAATCTCATCAACTGTTAATGTAATGAAAGTCGGTTTATTATCAGGTGTAACTGTAGGCTCAGTACAAGCAAAAAGACTGTTAACTATATGCTGTTGTTGCTCAGAAATTAATTCTACACCAGTCCGTACAGCAATACTCTTAGCCATTGACCTAGCTAATAAATCTGTCTGAGAAAAACCACTATCTGGCACCTCATTCTCCATATCCTCTAGTAACTGCTCTAGTAAAACAGAAACTTCACTCTCTGTAACCATCGTTGGAATACCAGAAATTTCAACCTCTTCTTGAGAAATATTGCCAAATATAAAACCAGTATTTTCTAATTGTTCCCTAACCATCTTAATCAGCTCTATCTCTTGTTTAGAGAAAGTAAGCTGCAACGGAAATAGTAATTGTTGACTTACTGCACTAGCCATTGTAATTCTCTTTAACAAGTCCTCATACAATATCCTTTGATGCGCACGATGCTGATTAATAATTACCATTCCGCTCTTTATGGTAGTAACCAGATATTTTCTCCTTAGTTGATAAGTAGTATTATGTTCTAACTCTGTTTTTACACCTATTTCAAACAAAGAACTTGTGATTTCATTTTCCTCTAACTCTACATTAGAAAATGTATTTTCTATAGGTTTGTTAGCTCTCATATCCGATTCTAACCCTACATAAAGATTCTCCCAACTTTTGGCAGATTCTTTTTTATGAGACGAATGACTATTAGTAGACCCAGAAAAGGAAGTTGGTGTTTTCTCCTCTTTAAACGGATTAAAATTCCGATCCACTTCTATAACAGGAGTCTTAGCCAATTTACCTTTATATTCATATGGAGTATCCATTGATGAATCTCTCTCAAAATCTAACAAAGGAGCCACATTAAACTGCCCTAAACTATGTTTTATAGACGATCGTAACATAGCATATAATGCATGTTCATCATCAAACTTAATTTCTGTTTTTGTTGGGTGAATATTTATGTCTATTGATTTAGTATCCACCGTTAGATAAACAAAATAACTTGGATATACTTTATCTTTTAATAACCCTTCAAACGCAGAACTAACTGCATGATTTAAATAAGCACTTTTGATAAACCTATCATTAACAAAGAAAAATTGCTCTCCTCTAGACCGTTTTGCATATTCTGGTTTACCCACAAATCCACTTATCGTCACTAAATCCGTTTCCTCCTTAATAGGAACTAATTTTTCGTTGGTCTTTCCTCCAAAAAGATGAACAATACGTTGGCGATAATTAGAGGTCGGCAAACTAAACACCTCACTTCCATTATGATACATGTCAAATCGAATAGTAGGATGCGCCATTGTAACCCGATGAAATTCATCTATAATATTCCTAAGCTCTACAGAATTAGATTTAAGGAAATTTCGCCGAGCAGGGATATTATAAAACAAATTTTTAACCCCTATCGAAGTACCTGTAGGAGTAGTACAAATTTCCTGAGAAACCACCTCACTACCTTCTATTTTTATCTCAGTACCAACCTCATCATTTTCCTGTCTAGTCTTTAACTCTACATGAGCAATTGCAGCTATTGATGCCAAAGCCTCTCCCCTAAACCCTTTTGTGTTCAAATGAAATAAATCCTCTGCAACTTTTATCTTAGAAGTAGCGTGTCTTTCAAAACTAAGTCTAGCATCTGTAACACTCATCCCTACTCCATTGTCTATAACTTGGATTAAGGTTTTACCCGCTTCTTTTACTATTAATTTTATATGTGTAGCTTTAGCATCGACCGCGTTTTCTAATAACTCTTTTACTACAGAAGCAGGTCGCTGAACAACCTCTCCAGCAGCTATCTGATTAGCTACGTGATCCGGTAATAATTGAATGATGTCAGACATGTGTTATCTTGCGGTAAATATGGATAAATCAAAATCGATTATATATAAAAAAATGAAAATCAATATAAGTATTATAAACACTACCCTTTTATTGATTTCTCGATTACTTCTAGACCGACTAGATTTACGAGCTTTAGCCCACTGAGAACCAAAATCAATAGCATTCGTAGTATCCCGATACTTGGTAATTCTATTCTCGAACTCGTAGATATTACCATCGTTTTTACCTTTATAATATCTCGGGGTGTAATTATACCTCCTATTTGTTTTTTTCTTTAGAATATTCACTTTCACACTCTGCTCCTTTCTATTTATAATATCCAAATATAATCATAATACGTGTCAAACTAATGCATTTAGCAATACAATAACAGTATATCAGCAACAAGGATTGAGCCAATACCCCAAAAAAGAAAAGCATTTTTCTAAAATTTTGCTTCTATACGTAATTGAGCCATCTTAATCGCTGCAATGGCAGCTTCTGTACCCTTATTACCATGTTTACCTCCAGAACGATCAACAGACTGTTGCTGTGTATTATCTGTCAATACACAAAAGATTACAGGAATATCATTATTGATATTTAGATCTTTAATTCCTTGTGTAACTCCATCACAAACAAAATCAAAATGCTTGGTTTCGCCCTGAATAACACAACCCACTGCTATAATTGCGTCTAACATATCATAGCTTTCTTGCATTTTCTTACAACCATATATTAGTTCGAAACTACCTGGCACATCCCATCGTACTATATTTTCTTTTAATACACCACAGTCTCTAAAAGCATCAAAAGCACCCTGAAAAAGACCATTAGTAATTACTTCATTCCATTCTGAAACAACAATCCCAAACCTAAAATTCTTTGCGTCTGGGATTGTTGTTTTATCGTATTCTGATAAATTTTTATTTTCTGTAGCCATATATTAACTTAGATACCCACCATATCCCTAATCCAATTTTTAAATTGAAAAAACGAGAATATTAGGAATCTCTATTTATTTTAACTTTGCTTTAGCTTTGCCGATATGAACATCTACCTGATTTGCCTCAACGCTTTTAGGATACTCTTCCTTTATTTTTTCTAAATAAGAAATTGCAACTTTAGACTTATCTAATGACAAGGCTGTTATCCCTGCTTTTAACAAAAACCTCGGTGTTGTAAAACCATTATTTTTTACTTTGGACGCTTTCTCATAATATTCTAAAGCTTCTTCTGCTTGTTCTAATTGGGAAAAAGCATCACCTATACCTCCTATTGCTAGAGGACCAAGCATTTCATCATCACTTTTAAAATCCCCTAAATAATTTATCGCTTCTTGATATTTCCCCATATTTAGGTATGAGAAACCTGCGTAATAATTTGCCAAATTAGCAGCATTTGTTCCTCCATAATTTTCTATAATTTCTAAAAACCCGTATTTTCCTTCACCTCCATTAAGAGCTAAAGTATATAACGAATCTCTTACGGCACTACTACCATTAACTGCACTATCAAAATATTGTTGCGATTTAAACATCTCATTAGAAGCTTCTTGTTCTTTCGGACCCTGAATAAACTTTTGATACCCAAGATACCCTAAAACTATTAGAGCGACAAAACCAATTATACCAAATATGTATTTCTGATTGGCTGCAATCCACTCTTCAGTTTTAGAAGCACCCTCATTAAGTGTGTTAAACACCTCTGCTGTAGTAGAGTTTTCTTCTAATAACTCTACTTCTTCTTCTTTAGTTTTTGGTTTGTATCCTTTTTTCTTATAAGTTGCCATAAATTTTCTTTAATGAAAAACAAAATTAAAATTTTTATTCATAAATAAAAGCGAAAGTATTTGTTATTTTTCAATATTTTGCGAATGTTTAAAAATAATTCATTAAAAATCACTAATACCTGATTATCAGTGTTGTATGATCCTAAAATCACTATCCTTAATTAATTATAAAAATTTTGAATCCATTAATTTTGATTTTGACAGTAAAATTAACTGCCTTGTTGGTAATAATGGAGTCGGAAAAACTAATATTCTAGACGCTATATATCACTTATCTTTTGGAAAAAGTTACTTTAACCCTATCACTAGTCAAAATATAAATCATAATTCAGATTTTTTTGTTATCGAAGGAATCTACCAAAGATTAAATCGAGAAGAAAAAGTAATTATTAGCACAAAAAAAGGACAAAAAAAAGTTATCAAACGAAATGGTAAAATTTATGATACCTTCAGCAAACATATAGGTTTTTTACCTTTGGTAATTATCTCCCCTGCCGATAGAGATTTAATAACAGAAGGTAGTGATACCAGACGTAAATTTATTGATGGAGTCATTTCTCAAAGCGATACAAGTTATCTGTCTACTTTGCTCAAATACACCAAAACATTATCTCAAAGAAATTCGTTATTAAAATATTTCTCTCTTAACAACACCTTTGATTTAACTACCTTAGAAATTTACAATCAACAACTTCATGAATTTGGAAGTGAGATACATGAAAAAAGAAGAGATTTTCTAAAAACATTCATTCCTATATTTACAAACAGATACCTTGCTATTAGTTCCGGTAAAGAAGAAGTCTCCTTGAACTATCAAAGTAAATTATCCGAAACTGATTTGTTAACCTTATTAAAACAAAATATTTCAAAAGACAGAACATTACAGTACACCAGTGTAGGTATCCATAAAGATGATCTAATTTTTGAAATTGAAGGATACCCAATCAAAACATTCGGTAGCCAAGGACAACAAAAATCTTTTTTGATCGCTTTGAAACTCGCTCAGTTTGATTTTATAAAAAAACAAAAAACAGTAAATCCTCTGTTATTATTAGATGATGTTTTTGACAAACTAGATGAACAACGTGTAGAACATATCATTAAACTGGTTGACGATCACGATTTTGGGCAATTATTTATTAGTGATACCCACGCTGAACGTACTGAAAATATTGTGAGAAAAATTTCTAAATCATATAAAGTCATTAAATTATAAGTTACCTGACCTCCATATTTACCAATGAATAAATTCACTGTCTCTATACTTATCGTCCTGCTATTGATCAACTGTAATAACCCTAAACCCGAGAGCTTTATCCCTTTTATTAATGGGTATTGGGAAATCGACCGAGTAATCCTAAAAGATGGAACCGAAAAAGTATTTAAATTCAATCAAAATATTGACTTTTTTGAGATCAATAATCTTGATGGTGTACGAAAAAAAGTGAAACCAACGATAGACGGTAAATTTATTATCACAAAGGATAGTGAAACTTTTTCTTTAAAAATTGAGAAGGATAGTCTGAGAATACATTATAAAACTCTACACTCTAAATGGAAAGAAACTTTTATTTCTGTAAAAGAAGATCAGATGATTATTAAAAATGAATCCGGAAATCTCTATTTTTATCGACCATATAAAAAACTAGATTTATAAAATGAGTAAACGACAAAATGAAAACCAAAGTCTTAGTGATGTTTTAAAAGATTTTGTAAGTGAAAATAAATTAGAAAAAGGACTTGACAAAGTTGCTGTAAGAGATGTATGGAATCAAGTTATGGGACCTGCCATAAACAAGTACACCCAAAACATTAGATTAGACCAAACCACACTATACATAGAATTAACATCCTCTGTATTAAGAGAAGAACTAAGCTACGGAAAAGAAAAAATAATTTATAATCTTAATGAAGCATTACAAAAAAACCTTATAAAAAAACTAATTTTGCGTTAACCTTTCAATCTATCTTTCACATATTCTATTTCTGTTTTACCGTGCGGTACAGGTTTCCCTTGCTCATCAAGATTAACCATTATAATTTTTTCGACTTGAATTATAGTTTTTCGAGTTAATTTATTGCGAACTTCACATTTTAAAACGAGAGAAGTGTTTCCAAACTTTACTACATCCATACCAATTTCGATAATATCTCCTTGCACGGCAGAACTAACAAAATTTATTTCAGACATAAACTTTGTAACAACCCTCTTATTTTCTAATTGTATAACTCCATAAAGAGCAGCCTCTTCATCAATCCACTCTAATAACCTGCCTCCAAATAATGTTTCATTAGGATTTAAATCTCCTGGTTTTACTATTTTCCTTGTATGATACCTCATAATTTTACTTTTTTTTGTATAATACCTAAAATTTATAAAGAAAACAATGTTTTAACAAAGAGTTAATGCCTATTTTTTTAAACTGCCCAAAAAAATCATACAATTAAATATTATAATTTCACTAGTTCAAAAAAAAAATGATGCAAACAACACTAATCTATAACAATGGTTTCACAAAAATATTTGCCATTCAGACAATTCGTGTAATCAGATCTAATACACACTTTATACGCACCAGAACTAAAAACATAACCAAGATAATTACTTCCCTGTGTACCACCATCTTCTTTTATCATTTCATCATTTATATACCACTTATAAGTTAATGTATTCATTTCAGGAAACTCTGCATAAAAATAATAATATGATAAACCACTGTTTTCATACTTAAAAAATAATTCTGGACATTCCTTCTTTACTATTACCTCTTCACAATATTCTTTTTCTACATCACAAGTATTAGTTATTGCCTTTAGACACACCTTATGAAGCCCAGTACTTAATTCTCTCTTAAAAGTATTCCCTTCCACTGATCCCAAAACTTCTTCTATAAAAACACCATCAACATACCATTTTAAAGACACATTTGGATAGAGCGCATAAAAAGAATATAACTGAAAACTAATATCATTCGGACTTGTTTTAAAAAACAAATCTGGACAATAAATACATTCATCAAAAACCTTATAAAATTCAAAGTATGTATTAATAATTACTAAATCATCATCAGACTCCATTAAAATAAGCTGCAATGGAAAACTTAGTTTAGGCTGATACCCCTCCCCTTGTTTATTATAAAAAACAGTAAATTCCTCATCATTATTAACCGTAATTTTTTCATTAGTATTATCAAAAAACACTACTGGATATTTAAATCTGTAACATTTTTTTAAAAACTTATCAAAATCTTCTCTCAGTGTGGTATACTCACAATCTTTTACAGCCTTATTCAATTCTTCTTCTTCTTCTTTTATTAAAATTGGATTTTGACTACCCTTAAAAATCACCTGAACAGGAAACTTTAAACCAGAAATATTAAAATTCGAACTTTGGCTACTAATCATTTTTAATAAACCTTGATAATCTTCAATTTTAATACTAGAATCATTATTATACCCTAAAGTTATAGGATATATAAATCTAAAACATTGTTCGCTTTCTAATAAAACATTGGTTTGGAAACCTAAATTGTTAAGAATCGTTACAACCGAAATACTAGACGTGATATTTTCTCCTGTACTTTCCGGAAAGAAGGAATCATCATTTACACACGATAACAATATAGCCATCAATGATAATAAAACAATACGGATACTTTTACACCTCATATTCATTGTATATACAAATTAAACGATTTAGAAAATAATTACCCTACCTTTTTAACAATTTAATCCTCGAAAAATACATTTAGTTTAACATCCTATCCAAAAAACAAATAAAAAACACCCATACATCATACCTTTTTCCGAAATATTAAGATTGTTCTTCTAATTTTTAGAAAAATCACAATTCAAGTGCAACAATTTTATAATAATTGTCAGGACCATCCGAAAGTTTTTCAAAAATGGTAAATTTAGTTGTTAGCCCTTTTAAACAGGCGGATATTATACAGTTTTCAAGAAAATAAGTCTTCATTAAAGTTGATTATTTCTTGTGGTTCTCCCCGAACTCGTTTAGCCCCTTCTCCTACCTGATTGCAGACATAGTCTAGAGTAAGGCAAACTCTTATTTTTTCCACAAAATTGGAAAAGGCGTGTTTTTTCTTAGCTATTGTTCTTACAATAAGTTGAAGCAGTAAATAGGTTATCGAGTGCCACATATATTTGCGATTTTACTGCATTTTCACTTGTTCCGACAAAGGTTTTAATTTGTAAATTCTGTTTAATTGCTTTAAAAACAATTCTATATCCCAACGTTTTTTGTACAACTTGCTATGGTTCTTGCTTTCCAGTCTAATTGGTCGGTAATGATTTCTATTACTTTGTTTTCATCTGCTTTATAAACGTGTACTAGCCGTAATTGTACAGAATTAATCCCTGTTTTAATAGCTTTCTTACTTGAAAGGGTTATAATTGCATCCTTTAGAATATCTTGGTCTATATCCGTCGGAATTTCCAACTCTTTAACGGTTTGAAAAACAGTATTCGTTTTAATACGAGTTACAAAAACATTCTCTGCTTCTTACTCTTTGTAACATTAACAGAAAATCGAAATAGGCTCTATCCTCTACCACTATTGTGCCTTTAGGGAAAATCAATTGTTTAAGACCCATGCCTATCATGGAGTTT
>CAVYIL010000258.1:0-22025 GCA_963768325.1 uncultured Flavobacteriaceae bacterium
GCCCATTTATAATAAGTCATTATTTTGTTGTTAGTGTTGATTAAGTATAAGATCAGATGTAGTATTTAGTTGTAAAACGACAGATATTTAGTTATGTTTAAACTAATTAACCTCTCTTAAATTAAAATGTGTTTATATAAAATTTAGATTTAAAAAATAATTTAATCAGTTGTTTTTTAAATATGTTTTTGTATGTTTGTTTTAAACTTAGTACTTAATTTCTTACAGAATAGGATTGTTAAAAAATGACCATCTACACGTGTACTATAGCTATCCACACTTAATTGTGGTTCATTCACTAAACACTTTTCATTATTCTTGATATTAGAAGAAATAGGCTGTATATTTGTACTATATGATTAAAGATATTAAATGTTAATTAGTTTGTAATGAATAAATTAACATTTGGTGTCTAAGGTTAATAATACTAGGTAAGTTTATGGAGATATCCTAAGCATAATGTTAGTTGCGCAACAATAAACCTAAATTTTTTAAAACACGGAAAATAAGTATAGTAAGGGCAGAAATGTCTTTTAAATTTTTTAAAAACGACAAAACATAAAAATTATGAAAACTATCAAATTAACGCTTGTAGTATTATTTTTAAGCACTTTGTTTGTTTCTTGTGAAACAGATTCTGTTAATGATGAAATAGGAATAGAAGTTAGTGATGATTCATTTGCGATAGAAGACGACCCAGGTGAAATTGAACCTGAAGAATAGTATAAATAACACCTTAACAAATAAAGAGCATGATTTGATTGAGGTATAATAAATAAAATAGAGCTGTCTATGATTGTAAGATTTATAGGCAGCTTTTTTGCTGTTTTGGAATTTAATTTTGGTTATAAAAAAACATTACTCGGAAAGGTTTAAATACGAAATATTTAAACAAATTGATTTATGAAAGTTTGTTTTTTTGTACTAATAATATTGAAGGATTGTTCATTAGTATTTTAGAATTTTAGTAAGTTTAATAAATATTTGTGTATTATTTATTGATGTATTCTATACGGGGAAAAAAAAATATAAATTATTGGGATTTTTTTAATAATACTCTTTCATGATAAGGACTAATTGATTAATTTAGAGATAAATTTGTTTGATGAAAATATTTTATTCTATTAATAAATTAGAAAAGATACTAATAGCTTTGTTTTTAATGACCTTATGTGGATGTGTTAATAAAAGTAAAGATATAGAGGGTGATAAACCAAATTCTAGTATAATAGAGTCATATTTAGAAGCTGCAAAAGATGAAAGTAAATCATTAGAGGAGAGAAAACTTAATTTAGATAAGGCTTTAGCTGTTTACTCTACTTTAAATGATGATGTATATAAGAGATTGAAGATAACACAAATTTCTTTAGTATATTATTCTTTTAAAGATTACGAGAATTACAAGATGGTAAGTGAAAAAATGCTAGACTTGTCTATTTCAATAAAGGATTCGTTGGGTATGGCAAAATCCTATACGAATCTTGGGATTTATTATAGAAATAGTAAGATAGATAGTGCGTATTATAATTTTTATAAAGCTGAGAAATTATATTCAAGACTCAATAAATATCCTTACGATCGTGGGAAAGTTTTAATATCTATTGCTATAATTTTGCAAAATGAGAAAAATTTTATAGAAAGTGAGGCTATTGCAATTAAAGCTATTAAACAATTTGAGTTAGCAGGAGATAAAAAGTATTTATCACTTTGTTATACATCTTTAGGTATAATAGCTAAACATTTTGATGATTATGATAAATCTATTGCGTACCATCAAAAAGCGATGATTTATTCAGAAAATACTGAAAGAATAGAAAAGCAAACATTAATTTCACTCAATAATATAGGTATAGTTTATAAAGATCAAAAAAAATACGAAAAGGCAAAAGAGTGTTATTCTAAGGCATTGTTATATAAGAAATATTTAAAAGAAAATCCTGATCGATATGCGAGGATTTTGGATAATTATGCTTACGTTAATTTTTTGTCTAATGATTTAAAGGATATACCAGAAATTTTTTATAAAACCTTAAAAATAAGGGACAGTATTAATGATAAATCAGGAATAATCACTAACACATTACACTTAGCAGAATATTATGAGTCTGTGGGGAATTATAATCTTGCTAGTAAGTATGCTAAAAGAGCTAAAAGTGTTTCTGAGGAAATATCTAGTAATGATGAATTATTGAAATCTTATCAGATACTGGCTGTTGTTTCTGATAATAAAGAAGGAGTGAAATATTTACAATCCTATATCAAGCTTAATGATAGTTTGCAGAGGGAGGAAAGAATGTATAGAGATAAATTTGCTAGAATACGTTTTGAAACAGATGAAATTGTAGAAAAAAATGTTAGGATTAGTAAAGAGAATGAGGCTCTTGTGTTTACGGTTTTAGGTTTAACAGCATTGTTTTTATTCGGATATATCATATTTAGGCAACAACAAAGAAATAAAGAGTTACTTTTTGCACAAGAACAGCAAGAATCGAATCAAGAGATTTATAGATTATTATTGAATCAACAAGTTAAATTAGAAGAGGGTAGACAATTAGAACAACAGCGTATGTCAGAGGAATTACATGATGGGGTTTTAGGTAGGTTATTTGGGGTAAGGTTAAGTTTAGATGGAATTAATCAAAGGGTTAATGATGGTTTTACAGAATCTAGAAATAAGTATATAGAGGAATTAAAGTCTATAGAACGAGAGATACGATTAATATCCCATGATTTAGGAACAGAAACCCTAACCCCGGATGTTGCATATATGGAAGTAGTAGAAAGTTTAATTAGTGATTTATGTCAAGCTCATAAAATGGAGTTTGATTTTAAAAATGATGAAAATATAGATTGGGAAGTTATAGATGACCAGAAAAAAGTAAATTTATTAAGAATATTACAAGAATCGCTTCAGAATATATTTAAACATGCAAAGGCAAAAAACATAAAAATAAGTTTTGATTATGTAGATGGTAAAATAAATCTTACTATTTTAGATGATGGAATAGGATTCAAGAGTGATAAGGTAAAAAGAGGAATTGGTTTAAAAAATATTACATCCAGAGTAAGTCAGATGAGTGGAGTAGTTGACTTTATAAGCAACAGTGAATCAGGTACAAAAGTATCTGTTAATGTACCAATTTAATTAAATGTAAAATGTATTCAAGTAATAAAGCTATCGTAATTTAATTATTTATTACAGTTTTTTTATTTGAAAAAAAGAACACCAAATTTTTAAAGATGAGAAAAAAGCTAAAAGTTCTTATGATTGATGATCATCCAATGATTATTGAAGGATACAAGAATACCTTGTTAGGAGAAAATCAAAAAGAATATCAAATTAAGATTGATATTGCGTCTAATTGTGATGATGCTTACGAGAAAATTGTAAGATCTTCTAAAATTACTCCTTATGATATGCTTTTTGTTGATATTAAATTACCACCATCTTCTGACGGTAGCATCACATCCGGAGAAGATTTAGCTAAACATGCAAAACAATTATTACCAAAAGCTAAGGTGATTATATTAACAATGCATAGAGAAGATCACAGGATTCACAATATATTAAAAAACATAAATCCGTCTGGATTTTTAATAAAGAGTGACCTTACTTCTAATGAATTATTATTAGCGTTTAATAATATAGTGAGTGGAACACCTTATTATAGCGCAACGGTAAACAATCATTTTAGGAAGATGATGACTAATAATTTTTCATTAGATGAGAAAAATTTAAAGATTTTGTATCATCTATCTAGAGGTGTGAAAACAAAAAATCTTCCTAATTACGTTAGTTTATCGTTAAGTGCCATTGAGAAACGAAAAAATCAGATCAAGGAAATGTTTTCTATTTCTAAAGCTGATGATCAAAAATTATTAGAAGAAGCAAGGAAAAGAGGTTTTATATAAAAAAATAATCTACTGTTAAAAACATCATTTATAGAGTTGATTTTTGACGTAATATTTTTTTGAAAACTTATTTATTAGAGAGGGGTCGGTTTATGTCAATGATATTAAATGGTAATATCTATCGAATCCTCTCTTTAAATATCATAAAATTTTAAAAAAGTAAATTTAGAAGATAAATATTGTCTTTTTTATAATTTTGTTGTGGAGTTAAAAAACCCTGCAAATGTATAACTTTGGCGAGCAAACAAATACAGGGTCTGGATAACAATTAATTTGAAATAAATTAACTATTATATATTTTAGAATTCAAAATATATCTAATTTCAATTAGTACTATATAAAGAGAATAATTTTTGTAAAAAAATAATAAAGGGCAATGTAAATATAAATAAATTAATAAACTAGGGTTATTGTTTTTTCTTTTTTAAAAGTTGCTCAATTAATAACTGCTTTCTATTAATAAAATTCACAGATTTTAGAACTCGAATATTTAAAGTATGTTATCCATTATTTCTTTTACAACTTCGGGATTAAGTAAGGTGCTGGTATCTCCTAGGTTACTAGTGTCTTTTGATGCTATTTTACGTAAAATACGTCTCATTATTTTACCACTTCGGGTTTTGGGAAGTCCAGATACAAATTGTATTTTATCTAATTTACCAATTGACCCTATGTGATTTGTAATTTGTTGATTAACCTCTAGTTTTAAGTTATTGTGGTCTAGAAACTTTCCTGAATCTTTGAGAATAATAAATCCATAAAGAGCATTTCCTTTAATGTGATGTGGAAAACCTACTATAGCAGATTCTGCTACTTCTGGATGCTCATTAATGGCATCCTCTATAGGAGCAGTACCAAGGTTATGTCCTGATACTATTATCACATCATCTACTCTACCAGTTATTCTGTAATACCCAACATCATCTCTAAAAGCTCCATCTCCTGTAAAATACATATTATTAAAATCAGAAAAATAGGTGTCTTTATATCGTTTATGATCTCCCCAAATAGTACGAGCAATGGATGGCCACGGAAATTTAAAGCAGAGTCGCCCATCTATTTGATTATCTATAATTTCAATTCCTTGTTTATCCATTAATACAGGTTGTATCCCAGGCATTGGAAGGGTAGCGAAGGTGGGTTTGGTAGGTGTGGTAAATGGTATTGGAGAAATTAATATTCCCCCTGTTTCAGTTTGCCACCATGTATCAACTATCGGGCATTTTTTATCTCCAATGTGTTCATTATACCAATGCCAAGCCTCTTCGTTTATAGGTTCTCCAACTGTTCCTAATATTTTAAGGCTAGATAAATCAAATTGGGTAACATAATTTAATTTTTCTTTTGCTAATGCTCGAATTGCCGTTGGCGCCGTATAAAATTGAGTAACTTTATGTTTTTGTACAATTTCCCAAAAACGTCCATAATCAGGGTAGGAAGGGATTCCTTCAAACATCATAGTTGTGGCTCCGTTAGCCAATGGACCATATACGATATAAGAGTGACCAGTAATCCAACCAATATCTGCTGTACACCAATAGATATCATCCTCTTGATAATGAAATACATTTTTAAAACTATATGCAGTATATACCATATAACCTCCAGTAGTATGCATCATACCTTTGGGTTTTCCTGTTGAACCAGAGGTATATAATATAAACAACGGGTCTTCTGCATCCATTATTTCTGGATAGCATGTTGTGTCTGCGTTATCTAGTAAGGGTTGAAGCCATTGATCTCTACCTTCTTTCATCGGTATATTTGTATGGATTCGTTTGGCTACTAATACGGTATTAACTGTGGGACATTGATTTAATGCTTCATCTACTATTGTTTTTAGATTTATCGTTTTGGCTCCTCTATAAGAACCGTCTGCAGTAATAACTACAGTGGCTTCGCAATCATTGATTCGAGTAGCTAATGCTTGGGATGAGAATCCTGCAAATACTACAGAATGAATGGCACCAATTCTAGCACATGCTAATACGGAAATGGCTAATTCTGGAATCATTGGTAGATATATACAGATTCTATCTCCTTTTTTTACACCATTATTTTTTAATACATTGGCGAATCTACAAACTTGCTCGTGTAACTGAGTGTAGGTAATATGCCGGGCGGGTTCGTTAGGATCGTTAGGTTCGAATAAAATAGCTGTTTTTTCACCACGTGTATATAGATGCCTGTCGATACAATTTTCAGTAATATTAAGCTTAGCTCCTTCAAACCATTTGATTTCAGGTTTAGTGAAGTCCCAATCTAGTACTTTATTCCATTTTTTTCGCCATAAAAAATGTTCTTCTGCAATTTCTGCCCAAAATAATTCTGGATTATGTACAGATTTTCGGTATACCTGAAAATATTCTTCTAGGTTTTTTATTTGATAATCACTCATTGTAATTCCTTTATACGTTTTTCTGTATTATATGTTTTAAATACGTGTTCTATTTCTTTAATAATATTTTCATCATCAATAGTTGAAGGAATTTCGTATTTATTATTGTCTGCTATATTTCGTAATAATTTTCTTAGAATTTTTCCAGTTCGTGTTTTGGGTAATCTATTTACTATTAGGACATCTTTAAAAGAGGTAACAGCTCCAATTGTGGATCGCACTTCTTTTACAATTTCACTTTGTAATTGTTCTTGTTCGATAAATATTCCTGATTTAAGGACGACTAAACCTAAGGGTTTTTGTCCTTTTAAATCGCAATGAATCCCAAAAACGGCACATTCTGTTACTGCTTCATGGGAGGATACAACTTCTTCCATGTCTGCGGTAGAAAGTCTATGACCTGCTACATTAATAATGTCGTCTACTCGTCCAGTGATATATATATATCCATCTTCATCTTTATATCCACCATCACCTGAAAAATAGTAGCCTTTAAAACGGTTTAAATAGCTTTTTTTGAATAGTTTTGGGTTTTTCCAAAGATTGGTTAGTGTACCCGGTGGTAATGGTAATTTTGCAACTACATATCCTTCTGTATTTGCTGGAACAGATATTCCTTGTTCATCAAGGATTTGAATATCATAGCCACAAACGGGTAAGGTTGATGATCCAAGTTTTATTTTTTGTAATTCTAATCCAACCATGTTTGCTATCATTGGCCATCCAGATTCTGTTTGCCACCAATGATCTATTACAGGTATTCTTAATTTTTCTTTTAGCCATTTTAATGTAGTGATATCACAACGTTCACCAGCTAAAAATAAATATTTAAAGTTAGCCATATCGAATTGTTTCATCAATCTACCGTTAGGATCTTCTTTTTTGATTGCTCTAATAGCAGTAGGTGCGGTAAACATGGATTTTACTTTATGTTCGCTAATGACTCTCCAATATGTTGATGCATCTGGGGTTTTAGTAGGTTTTCCTTCAAAAAGAATGGTTGTATTTCTATTTATTAGAGGTCCATAAACGGAGAAACTATGTCCTACTACCCAACCAATATCACTTGCAGCCCAGAAGGTATCCCCTTCATTTACACCATATACTTGCTGTATAGAGTATTTTAATGCGGTAGCGTATCCACCAGAATCTCTAACAACCCCTTTTGGAGTACCTGTAGTTCCGGATGTATATAAAATATATAAGGGATGTGTGGATTCTACTTTTATAGGTTTTGCTATTAGGGCTTTGGCTAGTAGTGAATCATAATCTATGTCATGGGATTTATAAGAGATATTGACTCCTAATTTTCTGTCAAAAATAATTACGTGATTTGGTTTGTGTGTAGCCTCCTTAATTGCTTTGTCGACAAAAGGTTTATATGGAATTACTCGATCTATTTCTACACCATTGGATGCTGTGATAATAATTTTGGGTTTGCAATCATCTATTCTAATAGCTAATTCATGTGGAGCAAAACCTCCAAATACAACAGAATGAATAACGCCAATTCTAGCACAGGCTAACATTGCATATACTGCCTGTGGAATCATAGGCATATAGATGATAGTTGTGTCTCCTTTTTTAAGTCCTAATTGTTGTAATCCACCAGCTAGTTTTTCTACTTCTTCTAATAATTCATTATAGGTAATATGTTGTTGTGTATTTGTGACAGGAGAATCATAAATAATAGCTGTTTGATTACCATACCCATCTTTAATATGCTTGTCAATACATAAATAGCTTACGTTAAGTTTACCGTCTACAAACCATCGTATTTGGTTATTATCATCTTTTGATACTATCTGAGAGGGTTGTTTGTACCATTCTAAGTTTTGTGCTTGTTCTTTCCAAAACTCTTCAGGATCTTGGATACTTCTTTTATAAGACTCTTTATATTTCATGATTATGGCTTTTAAGTATCAATTCATTTATAGAGATTCAATACTTCTAACTAAATAAAAAAATTATAAAATTATTTTGAGACACATTAACTAATAACAAAAGGGGTAAACTAGTTATGCTAACTTACATTATTAAATAATTAAGCAAGTTTATTTTTGTTTTTTGGAGTACCATTTTCATATGTGATATATTGAAAACTGACTCTAGTGTCATAAAACAAAAAGCAACAATACATTAAATAGCTAATTTTGTAGTGTTTTTTTTAACTTCTAGTTTAAAACGAATATATAAAAACTATCTAGAATATTTTGTAATACATTTACTTGATTATTGCCTGAAAAATACATTTAGAATAAGAGAGTACATTTTTATACAAGATTTTGCACTCTCTTAATTTATTTAATACTTAGAAGTGGTTTAAACAAAATTATTCTATAACCAATCAAAAGAGCTTACTCTAACACCCATGAAGCAATCATCCATACAATTATTAGGCACATATCCACATAATGTCATTAAACCATTGTCATCAGTTTCGAAATAAATGCTATTATTACTTTCATCAACAACTAAGTATTGATCGATACAATTTTTGTATAAATCATCGATTGTAAGTACCGATGCACCTCTATATTTGTGACTGCCCAAATTATCCTTTGCAGATGTTTCAATGTAGCTGAAAGTTACTTCTTGATTACTATTTGTTTCTCTATAAGATCTAGAAACTACTTTTCCTTCTTCAATAGTTAATGTAGTAGTTGCTCTGAATCCTGTCCAAGATACAAACTGTGTTTGATATGTATAAGAATCACCATTTTCAGCTTTAAGTTTTTCCCATTTATTGAGACTTTCATTAAATTTATCTTCTGGTAATTGATGTTTTTGAAATAATTTATCCTTTTTTACAGTTTCAATTTTAGAATTATTAATCACCTCATCTTTAGAGCAAGAAAAAAACGTAGTTGATGATAAGCCTAGTACAAATGCGTACTTTAATATTTGTTTCATTATAATTTTACTTTTCAGAAAGTTGTTTTTTCGTGTTTAAACTTCCTTTTTTGTTAAACTTAAATTTTTACCATACTGTTTAGCAAACTTTAGTATGATAATACTCAGAAATTTTTTTTTGTCGTTTTTAACTGTTTCGACATTTGGGTGGTCAGTCCTTGTTATAACTATTGTGTACTATTATTAGGAGGTTTAAATTTTGATGTCAAAACTATGTTTTTCCTAAATGGATTAGTGTTTTTTTTACCTCATATTTTTTACGGTAGTACAATATGTTTTTTTAATATTATTGATTATCAGTTCTGTAGATTATAAAATTAGGATTTTATTAAGAATGAAAAATTATCTTTTGAATATTTGTCAACATTCTATTTTATATATTGTCACGCAATTAGAATTGATCCACAAAAAATAAATGTAATTTTGAACTGAAAATAGCAAAATATTAATATTTGAATGCTAAAAGTGAATTATGGTTATTAGGGATATTATGCTAGATAAAAAGGAAAGTAATAGTTTATCAGTAGTTTATAAGTTTTATAATCATGTTAGCGATATTCCATTAATAGACTGGAAAAGTGTTAATTATAAAAATAATATTTATTTAGATTTAAGGTATATAAAAACTCTAGAAGACACATTGTCAGAAACGATGCGTTTTAAATTTATATTATTTTATAGAAATGATATCCCCATTGCGATAGCGGTATCTCAGTTTATTAAAATTAATACAGAGGAGTTAAGATTCCATGTGTTTCCATGTAAAATTAGTGAAACTATAAGGAACTATTTACTTAAGGAGAAAGATATAAATGTTTTGATTTGTGGTAATTTATTTTCTTGTGGTGAACATGGATTTGTATACGATAAAACTAAAATAGAAGCAAAAGAAGCTTTTGAAAACTTATCTAATGCACTAGATGACCTGCGTAAATCTGAGGAATTAAACAAACCTTCATTTATTTTATTAAAGGAATATTGGCAAGAATCTTATGAGGATAGTGATTGTCTTAAGGAAAATGGATTTAGAGAGTTTAAGGTAGATGTTAATATGGTATTACAAATAAAATCCTCGTGGAATACTTTTGAGGATTATCTTGCTAGCATGAGGACAAAATTTAGATCGAGAGCTAACAATGTTTTTAGAAAATCAGCAACTATACAGGTTATAGATTTTACCCCAAACGATATTAACAATTTTAAAACCGAAATCAATAATTTATATTTGTCGGTAATAGAAAAAGCAGATTTTAATATTGAAAAATTAAGTGCTTCTACTTTTAGGTCTCTAAAACAAAACCTTAAAGATAAATTTATTTTTAAAGCGTATTTTCTTAACGAAAAATTAGTAGGGTTTACATCATCATTTATTTTTGGCACAGCCGTAGAAGCTAACCATATAGGAATTGATTATAATTTTAATAAAGAATATGCAATTTACCAAAGGATGTTGTACGATTATGTAGCTTTAGCTATTGCCACAAAAAAAGAAGTTCTTCGATTAGGTAGAACAGCAGAAATTATAAAAAGTTGTGTCGGTGCCAAACCTTTAGAAATGAAGTTATATGTAAAGCATGGAAACTCTATTTCTAATACCCTTTTAAAACCATTGGTAGACTTAATTTCTCCTAGCGAATATGAAGTTAGAAACCCTTTTAAACTTCAATTAGACTAACTTATGGACTCATTAACTCAAATTATTTTAGGTGCTGCAGTAGGAGAGGCTGCTATCGGAAAAAAGGTAGGAAATAAAGCTATGTTATGGGGAGCTGTTGCAGGTACTATACCAGATTTAGATGTTTTTTCAAAGTTTTTTATGGATAATGTGTCTGCTAATGAGGTGCATAGAGGTTTTTCTCACTCTATATTATTTAGTGTTATTGCTTCTCCTATACTAGGTTGGTTACTCTCAAGATTATATAAAAATAAGGAAGCTAATTGGCAAGATTGGACCAAACTAGTTTTTTTAGGACTTTTTACACATCCATTATTAGACATTTTTACTACTTGGGGGACTCAGTTGTTTTGGCCTTTATCTTATAAAATTTCATTTAAGAATATTTTTGTAGTAGATCCTTTGTATACACTGCCTTTTTTGATTTGTGTAATTCTAGCCATGTCTTATAATAAAAGTAATCCACAAAGAAAAAAATATAATTCAATAGGATTGATTCTTAGCTCTACTTATTTGTTAATTACCCTAGGATTAAAATGGTATACTTTCAATAAGTTTCAAGATAGTCTCGAAAATCAACACATTGTATATAAAGAAATTCAGGCTAAACCAACACCTTTAAATAGCATATTGTGGACAGCTAATGTAGAGACCGAAGACTCTTTTTTAATCGGATATTATTCTGTATTCGACAAAAGGGATACTATAGATTTTGTAGAATATCCTAAAAACCATCATTTATTAGGAGATATAAAAAATGATCCGCTTATCTCTAGATTAATCAAGCTGACAGAAGGATGGTATACTATCCAAAAGGTAGATACCACTATTTTTTTAAATGATCTTCGATTTGGACTATTAGGAGTTAGGGATGCTAATAATTTTGTTTTTAGTTATGAATTATATTATGATGATCTTGGAAAGTTAAAAGCTAGAGAAAGAGAACGAAAGGTAGAGAATGCTTATCCATTATTTAAAAAATTATTTACTAGGATTTTAGGAGGTTAATTAGAAAGGAGAGTTAAAATTATTTAATAATTGTTTATAATGAAAATGATTCTACTTCTATTATATCACCTGTAGATAAGTCATTTAGATACATGTTTCCGATTCTAATCCGAACTAATCGCAAGGTGGGAAAACCGACAGCAGAAGTCATTTTTCGTACTTGTCTAAATTTACCTTCATTTAATGTAATAGAAATCCATTGAGTAGAACCGTGACGATCATCTCTTATTTTTTTCTTTCGTAGAGGTAGTTCAGGAAGCGTATTTAGCTTAAAGGATTTACAAGGTTTAGTGATATATTTTTTTCCGTTAAACCCAATTTCTACACCGTTAGATAACCTTTCCAAAGCTTCAGTTGTAATATCTCCATCGACTAGTACATAATATTCTTTTTCTACTTTGCTACTACAAATTTGGTTACTGATTTTACCATCTGTAGTGAGTAATAAGAGACCTTCTGATTTTTCATCTAATCGACCAATAGACATTGTGTTTTTAGGAAAATTATGTAATTCACCCAATAATTTTTTAGAGCTTTGTTTTTGACCATTATTTACAAACTGACTTAGATACCCATATGGTTTGTAAATCATAAAATGCTGATGGATGTCTTTATTTTTTAGCATTAAGGATGGCATATACTAATGCTGCATTTAGAGGTTTACCATTAGCTTCGGCACGAATAGCATCAAAATTATATCTAAAATTGCACCCACTGCTATGCTCACTACATCCATAAGCTTCTTTGCCTTTTAGAACAGTTCCTTTATTACATTTTGGACAAGGAATAGGGTTTGGAATTGTATCAATAGCGGTTTTTTTTATAGCTTTCTTTTCTTCCAAAACTAACTGAAATTGATTATCAAATCGAATTAAGCCTTCCTTTGTTCCGGTTGATGTTTTAAACCCTTTTAAATTAACAGTAGATCCTTTTTGTAATAATCGTATAAATTGCTTTTCGGATATTGTTTTTCTCATAAAACTAAACGGAAGCACAAAATTACAACCTGATATATATTCACTACATCCATAAGCAGTTTTTCCTTTAAGAATTGTGCCTTTTTTACATTTAGGACATTTTTGGTTAACAATGCTATTTGTATGTTTATCTTTGTTTTTAATCGTTTTTCTTATAGTGGCAGTAGTATGCGTAATATTAGCTCGTATTTTCTCACTACGTACTTCATACACTAAATCATCTACCATTTGTTTCATGTTTTTAATAAAAGTACTAGCATTAAAAGTACCTTTTTCAATTTCTTTTAGTTGTTTTTCCCATTGACCAGTTAATTCAGCAGATTTTAATAATTTGTTTTGTATTGTATTAATGAGTTTAATTCCTGTTAGTGTTGGCAATACTTGTTTTTTATTACGTTCTATATACTTTCGTTTAAAAAGTGTTTCAATAATATTAGCTCGTGTAGATGGTCTACCAATACCGTTTTCTTTCATTAATTCACGCATTTCATCATCATCAACTTGTTTTCCTGCAGTTTCCATGGCACGTAGTAAAGTAGCTTCTGTAAATTGCTTGGGAGGTTTGGTTTCTTTTTCCAGAAACGAAGGTTGATGAGGACCTTTTTCACCTTGGATAAAGGCAGGAAGAATACCAGCCTCTTTTTTCTCTTTTGTATTAGAGTTTTCAAAAACAACACGCCACCCTTTTTTCAGTATTTCTTTTCCTGTGGTTTTAAAAGACACTGTGTCAGCTCTACCAATTACGTTAGTATTGGACACAGAACAATCCTCATAAAATACAGCAATAAACCGTTTGGTAATTATATCGTAAACTTGTTGTTGATTGTATTGTAAATTATTCTGCACACCAGTAGGAATGATTGCGTGGTGATCGGTTACTTTCTTATCATTAAATACTTTGGATGATTTTTTTAATTTTTTGCCTAATAAAGGTTCTGTTAAATCTTGATAATTAGTTAATTTCTTAAATATTCCAGAAACTTTTGGGTAAATATCATTTGGTAAAAAGGTTGTATCTACTCTTGGGTAGGTAACTACTTTTTGTTCGTATAATTTTTGAACTATTTTTAAGGTTTCATCTGCAGAAAAACCAAATTTAGTATTGCAATATACTTGTAAGCCAGTTAAGTCAAATAGTTTTGGAGCATATTCTTTTCCCTTTTTTTTGGTGATGGATACAATTTCAAAATCACTTTCTTTCACCTTATTAGCAAGTTTTTCGCCATCTTCTTTTTTTAAGAACCTACCTTCTTCACAATTAAAAACAGTTTCTCTGTATAAGGTTTGTAATTCCCAGTAGGGTTGTGGTTTAAAATTTTCAATTTCGTTAAACCGATTTACCACCATAGCCAATGTAGGTGTTTGTACTCTGCCAACTGATAATACTTGTTTATAGCCACCGTGTTTTACAGTATATAATCGAGTAGCATTCATACCAAGTAACCAATCACCAATTGCTCTAGAGAAACCAGCGTAATATAGATTATCGTAATTTGTTGATGGTTGCAGTTTCTCAAATCCTTCTTTGATCGCTTCGGTAGTTAACGAAGAAATCCATAACCGTTGAACTTTACCTTTATAATTGGCTTGGTCAATAACCCATCGTTGAATTAACTCTCCCTCCTGACCAGCATCACCACAGTTTATAACTATAGTAGCTTTATCGAATAGGTTTTTTACAATTTTAAATTGTTTTTGAATACCGGAATTATCTACTACTTTGGTTTTAAATTTGTCTGGTAGCATAGGGAGGTTATTTAAATCCCAGCTTTTCCAATGAGGTTTATAATCATTGGGTTCAAATAAAGTGCAGAGATGACCAAAAGTATACGTTACAGCATATCCATTTCCTTCATAATACCCATCGTGTTTAGTATTGGCTCCTAATACAGAAGCAATCTCACGGGCTACACTTGGTTTTTCGGCAATACATACTTTCATGATTGCAACAAAAATAGTTAAAATCAAAGTATGCTCCACAAAGAGTAGGATTTAGTTTACAAAAAACAGAAAGAAACTAAGCATTAATTTTGACATATTCTCTACTTTACTTTTAAAGTTAAGAACTGTATTACTTCCGGAAATATTAACTTCCAAAATGTAATATATGATTATTAACTAGAAGCGTAGTTTTTAATAAAATCTACCCAAATTACAACCTATATAAGATATAAGGAATATAGCTAACTAATATTGTATATATAGAATAATAATAAAATAAGATTATTTATATAAATGTTATGATTCACAAGTATTTAACAGAAATAAATTTCTTAATATAAATTAGATTCTTTCATAAGATTAGTGAATATAATATCTTGATTTTAATACTATTATTCCTAGATGAATTAGTGTGAATTTCGTAATCTTTTAAGGCTTGTGGATTTGGATGACAACTTTTTGGGGTGTAAAATGAACAAATAGTAGGTTGTAATTTCGTTAATTTTTTTGTTTAGAAATAAAACACTTTGATTTATAAAAATAAATTGTAAATGATTATTAAGGATAGTTTAGTTACTTTTTTAAATACGTCTCAAAAAAAAGCATTTAGGGTAGGTGGAAAAGTTAAAGTTTATAAGCGAAGTTTTTTTAATATTTAACATAGAAACTGTTTTTTTTACATTTGATCAGAATGTTAAAAAAAAATATTTAGAACACTTCATTTTATAATATGCTTAATTATAATCCTCTGTAGATACGTAATAATAAATCTTAAATACACTGTTTTTTAGTTAGTTGTGTTTTTGATTTTTGTGTTTTTTTTATGATGTATAAAATATTAGATACTTGATTGACGGTCTTGTAATTTTTTACTAGTTAAAATATTATTTAGAAGTTTTGTATTATACAAATAATATCATCATTTTTGGCGTGGTTAATTCTAAAAATAAATATAAAATGAGAATAAAAAGTGGTAAAATACTAACTTTACTTCTTGTGTTTCTGATGCAGTTTGCATTTGCGCAAGAAAAAACAATTACAGGTAATGTGACCGATGATAAAGGGTTGCCTTTACCGGGTGTAAATATCGTAATATTGGGTACTACAAATGGTACGCAAACTGATTTTGATGGTAATTATTCCATAGTATCAAATAAAGGAGCCGTAATTTCTTTTAGTTACGTTGGATTTTCGAAAAAAGAAATCGCAATTGGAGATAGTAATACGATTAATGTTGGTTTAGAAGAAGTTGCTGGAGAGTTAGAAGAAGTAGTAGTTGTAGCTCAAGGTGTAAAATCTAAACAAAGATCGTTAAGTTACGCAATAGCAACAGTAGGTAACAAAGATATTGAAAATACAGGCGAAGTTAATATAGTTAGTGCCCTTACTTCTAAAGCGCCTGGTGTTTCTGTAATAAATTCATCAGGATCTGTAGGAGCTTCAGCTAATATAAGGATTAGAGGTAGTAGTTCTTTTATAAAAAGTAATTCTCCTCTGTTTATAGTTGATGGAGTACCTGTAGATAATAAAAGTACTGGTAGTAGTAATGATACAGGAAATACTTCAGGAACTGATTTTTCTAATAGAGCAATTGATATCAATCAAAATGATATAGCGAGTATATCTATACTAAAAGGAGTTGCTGCACAAACTTTATATGGGCTAAGAGCAGCTAATGGGGTAGTTATTATAACTACTAAAAAAGGGAAATCAGGAGCACCACGTGTTTCTGTTAGTTCTACCTTACAAGTAAGCGAGGTAAATAAATTGCCTGAATTACAGGATCAATATTCACAAGGAGTTGTACTAAATGGTAAGTACACCTACAGTGGTCCTCAGAATAACACTGCGCAAAGTTGGGGGCCTAAAATATCTAGTTTAGAGTTCGATGGTAACACTGCGTATGCATTTGATAGAAATGGGGCTTTGGTTCCTAAAGGAACTGGAAATGGAGTAGCTGCTAAGGCTTATGATCAATATGATTTCTTTGTAAAAGGATTATTAACGGATTTAAATGCTTCTGTAAGAGGAGGATCGGATAAAATGACCTATTATATCTCTGGTGGAAAGCTTGATCAGTCAGGAGTTGCTCCAACAGAAAACTTTAGTAAAAAATCATTTAGAGCAGATGTAAACGCAGAGATTACTAAAAAACTTGAAATCGGAGTTAGTGGGGCTTTTGTAAATTCTGGAGGTAAAAGAGTACAAAGAGGTTCTAATACATCTGGTATTATGTTGGGATTATTAAGAACTACTCCAACTTTTGATAATGGAAACGGTCTTAAGGGGAATGCGGCAGCAAATACAGTAAGTTCTTATCAAAAAACAGATGGGTCTGGTAAACAAAGAAGTTATAGAGATGGGGTTTATGATAACCCATATTGGACTGTGACTAAAAACCCTTCTATAGATAATGTTAACAGATTTACGGGTAGATTATCTTTTGAATATAATCCAAATAATTGGTTGACACTAAACGGAAAATATACATATGATAGATATAGTGATATAAGAAAAGCTTCCTTTGATATTAATTCTGCAGGTAAACTTATTGGTAGTGTTTTTGATGATAATATTTTTAAAGAAGATATTACAGCTTCATTAATAGCTATGATCAATACTAATATCTCTGAAAAAATTACGTTTAATGGATTAATAGGAGCCGAAAAATATAGCACTGATTACCTTAGAAGAAATGTTTTGGGTGAAGGTTTAACAATTCCTGGTTTTTTCGATTTGTCTAATACAGCAAATCAAATAAATAAAAACTTTGTAGAAAGAAAAAAGACAGATGGAGTTTTTGCTAACGCTAAAATAGGATATGATAATTTTTGGTTTTTAGATACTTCTGTTAGAAATGATTATTCGTCAACTTTACCTAAAGATAATAATAGTTTTGCATCTTATAGTGTAGGTACAACTTTTGTTTTCTCAGAATTTTTTGAGAGCACTATTTTTAACTATGGAAAGCTAAGAGCTTCTTACGGAAGAATTGGTAATGATGCCCCTATGTATGCTACTAAAACTTTTTATGATGCAGGTAGTGTTGATGGAGATGGGTTTATTTCACCTGCTAACGCTTTTCCTTTGTTATCTACAGTAGGTTTTGAACGATATTTTATTTCGGGGAATAATTCTTTGCGTCCTGAAGTAACTACAGAAATGGAATTTGGGGGAGAATTTAAATTTTTGAACTCTAGAATCAGCTTGGATGTAGCTTATTATGATAAAACTACTACAGATCAAGTTATAGATGTAAATATAGCGCCGTCGTCTGGTTTTAGTAGTAGATACATTAATTCTGGAAAAGTTGAAAATAAAGGAGTAGAATTAGCAGCTAGATTTGTACCAATACAAAATGATAACTTCACTTGGAATATAGACGCTAATTGGAGTACTAATACTACAAAGGTAGTAACTATTGCACCTGGTCTTAGTTCGTATTTCTTGAATGGATTTTCAAGTACTTCTTCTAGAATTATAGAGGGAGAATCTTATGGAGTTATTTATGGTGAAAAATGGAAAAGAGATGATAAGGGTAATAGGTTAATTGATAATGACGGATACCCGATAGTAGATTCTGAAAGTGGAGTAATTGGTAATCCTATTCCTGATTGGACTATGGGTATAACGAACTCTTTTTCTTATAAAAATATATCTTTATCCTTTTTATTAGACATCAGAAAAGGTGGAGATGTTTGGTGTGGTACCTGTGGTATCATTGATTATTTTGGTACTTCTAAAGAAACTGGCGATCTAAGAGATAAATCCACAGTTTTTCAAGGAGTTGTAGAAAAGACTGGAGAGCCAAATACAAAAGAGGTAAAATTTGTAGATTTTTCTAAAGAAAGGGATGATGCCGCGTATTGGACTAGAAATGGTTTTGGTGGAGTAGCAGAAGATTATGTTTATGATTCATCTTGGGTGCGATTAAGAGAGGTTTCTCTAAGTTATAATTTTGGAGATAAAATCATAAAAAGCACACCATTGACTTCCGCATCAATTACTTTTTCTGGAAGAAATCTTTGGTTGTTGACTGATTACAAAGGAGTGGATCCAGAGACGAACTTAACTGGTGATACTAATGGATCAGGTTTGGATTACTTTAACCAACCTAATACCAAGAGCTATGCAATATCTTTAAAACTTAATTTCTAAAAAAAAGACCTCATGAAAACAACAAATAAAATATATAAGGTTATAATTCTCATGATTGCTACGCTGTTTGTAGGATGTGAATATAACGACACTAATAGTGATCCAACAAAGCCTTCAGAAGAGGAAGTTAGAACAGTGGCTATTATGCCTGTGATGCAATTTCAAACGCATAAAAACTTAGCAGCAGGTCTTGGGCGTATATCTGGAATTTTGATGCAACAATGGAAGGGGAATGAGGCGCAACAAGCATCTTATGATAGGTATAGTATTAAGGATTTAGATTCTGATGCTCCGTGGAGAGGATTATTTTCTGGTTCTATGAAAGATTGTTATGATATAATAAAAAGAATAAATGGAACAGCTGAACTAAACACAAGAGGTGTTGCTAAAATTTATTTAGCTGTTAATCTCGGAGTAGCAACTAATATATGGGGAGATATACCATATTCTGAAGCATTCCTAGGTGAAGAAAACCTGTTTCCAAAATACGATTCTCAAGAATCAATATATAAGAATATCATTAAACTATTAGATGAAGCAGAAGAAGATTTAAAAGCTTCTGATGTGCTTCCTATTCAGGGTACATTCGTTAAATTAGATACTAATCAGTGGATTAAAGTAGCGAATGCTTTAAAAGCTCGTTTTTATTTACACTTGATGAAACATGATTCTTATGATGGAATTCAAAAAGCATTAGGGGCTTTAGCTAAAGGGATGTCTAATAATGCAGATCAGGCAGTATTTAATTTTGATAATAATGAAAATGGAGGAAATCCATTAGCTTTATTTGGTGCTAGAAGAAAAGGTACTATGATAATTAATAAGCAATTTGAAACTCTTATGAGTACAGATCCTAGAAAAGATTTGTATATGATAAAAGCAGATAAAGGAGATGATTTCTTGTTTTGGGAAGAAAAAACTAAAAAACTATTTTGGTCTCAGCTTAATTCTCCTGGGCTTTTGATAACTTTTGCAGAACAAAAGTTTATCGAAGCAGAGGTTTTGGAAAGAACAGGAGGAGATGGTACTGCTGCAATGAAGGATGGAGTGAAGGCTAATATGGAGTTTTTAAATATAGCAGCTTCTGATATAAATACGTATTTAGCAACTCTTACATTAGGAGGTACTACAGAAGAAGATATTAAAACTATAATCGGTGAAAAATATAAAGCTCTTTATGGAAATTCTCCTATCGAAGTATGGAACGATTATCGTAGAACAGGGTATCCTGCTCTAACACCTAACCCGGATGGTAAAAACCCGACTTATAATGCTTCTGGTATCATACCAAGACGTCTTTTGTATCCTCAGCTTGAAATTACTACAAATAGAGCTTCAGTAGAAGCGGCTAAAAGTGCACAAGGTGGTCATCTCTTAGATAATTATACTTGGATCTGGCCTAATAAGTAATATTTATAAACTGTATAAAAAAGTGCTATTTATATTTTATAAATAGCGCTTTTTTTTATGAAGGTAGTTCATTTTTGATTAATACCATTTTTCTTATGAATTGAATTCAACGACTGTAAAAGGATATGTCTTACTTTTTATATATGCGATAGAGAAAAATCAAGAATAGCAACGCTACGTTTTTTTTATTTGGAAGGGAATAGGAAAAAAGAATATTTCACAATTCATAAGAAAAATGGTATTAGTTTATTTTTGTCTTGAAATTATTAGAAATTAAAAAACTTCAAGCTTATTACTAATAGTATCTTTTATTTTGGGGAAATTTACGATAATTAAGGGAATTGCAAGAATGTATACTTCTTAGTTGGTATTAAACTCATTGATTTTCAATTGATTTTGTAATTAACTTGAATAATTTGATGTGATGAAAGTGTGCTTTTTTTACCTAATAAAGTGCTTTTGTATTTTGATATGTTTACTAAAAGTGTATGTGTAAAACCTATATATTATGCGTGTTATTCGTTTGTTAATTGTTTGTTACTTAAAATTAAAATTGTTAAATTAAGGTAATTTTTCCCTTTGTATAGTGTGTAATAAGTCTATTTATTATAACTTTAAAATCCTAATTTAAAACCAATATTTTATGAAAAGTAAAAGTCTTACTATTTTAGTATTAACCTTCGGATTGCTATTGAATTTTTCTTGTCAAACAGAAGAAAAAGAGATTAATGTAATTCAAAAATCAAGTGATGAAAACTATATTAAAAAAGAAATTGCAGTAGATATTTCAGAAAATTGGCAACATGCCGATCTTTCTAGAGTGCTTACTAATAGAGAATCTAATTATTTAATATCCGTGGATCAGTTGAGATATTTAGTGTCTAATGAAAACATTACCCAAATACGATTTATACCAGGAATATCAGGTAGTACAGTTTTATTAAAAATAGTTGGTGCGGATCGTAACGGAGATACACTAACTGAATTATTAATAAAACCTTCTGGTAGAATATCGATAAGAAATCAATTGTCAGAGTTAGTAAACATCACATTTAATAAAGAGATGGTTGCAGGTAGAGGTTTTGCAAACCATATTATACAACCAGCAGAAGCTTTTAAATATGTAAATAAGTGGTATACTAAATCAATGGTTGATATTAATGAACTTACTTCTTATCAAGGGGAGCGTATAAGATACTTTAGTCTAGGGTCAGATGTAGTATCGCATTTAGCAAATTTATCAGTTGAATATATTAATGTTTCTTGGGGTCTAAACAATGAAAATAAATTAACGACCGTGTTAATACCTGTGAGTAATAATTCAATTCAGATAGCATTAAATGGAAAGGTAGAAAGCTTTTTGTATGATTTTCTGCACCCTTGTCCAAATACCTGTAATAACTACTAAGATTTGTTGTTGATAAAGTTATATTTTGAGTAATTGTAAAAGGTTTATAATGCTACCGTTTTTTATAATTTTCTGAAACGTTATTTTTGATTATAAATTAATTTAAAATATAATTAAATTTAAAAAAACAATAATCTGCTATCCCGTAGAATTGAGTTAACTTAACAAGACACACTTTTTTCTACGGGGTTTTTGCAAAACACAAATAGTGACTAGGAGTATTTT
>CAVYIL010000259.1:0-3767 GCA_963768325.1 uncultured Flavobacteriaceae bacterium
GTGAATTTTGTTATAAATTCAACCGAAGATATTTTGGAAATAAACTTTCTGATAGACTTATGATTGCAGCTTTAGAAACAACTTGGTATTAGTAACGGATAGTCATAAAAATTAATACAGACAAGAATCCTTCATATGGAGCGGCTTTAAAGCTCCTCAAAAAAGAAGGTAAATGTAATAAGAATCTCGAACACAGACAGGTTAAATACATGAATAATCGTGTGGAATCTGATCATGGCAAACTAAAATGAAGGATTAACCCTGGACTTGGTTTTCAGAAAATGAAAACAGCACTAGCTACCATAAAGGGCTATGAAGTCATGCGCATGTTTGAGAAAAAACAATTTGATATTTGGATGGAATTTCCTGAAACTAAATTGGAAAGATTACAGGGGGAAATCCGTCTAGTTCAGAATCAATTTTACTTCTAGAAATAAAGATATATTCTGAAAAATTATAAAAAATAGTATCCTAAAATAATATTTGCAACAGAGCCTATAATAATTAACATTATGTAAAATACAAATCGCTGTTATCGTGTTTTTGGTGAAAAGAAAAAGGGTGGTTTTTTTCGTCTGCCACCCCTTTTTGTATTTGTCTAATTTCTAATTCAGGCACAGTATTATAAAGGGAACGAGTTTTGTGTATTACACCTAAAATTTATATCTTTTCGAGAAGCTCTAATGTTCCTTTAATATCTTTTCGAGTCGATTTCAAATCTTTAAAAAAAACCCTTTTTGAATTAGGAGTAGGTTCTCTATGATTTATATGTAATTTAAAACCATCTTCAAACAGTGCTTTTCGAGATGTTAGTTCTTCTTCAAGAAGATGAGACCTGTTTTTTGGTCGAAAATGTCCAGAGTTTTCATTTATAAGGAAAACTTTTCCGTCCTTAACTTGAATTTCACCTGCAGAAACGGGAAATTCGGAAGTCCCTTGTGAATGAGAATATATACCTGGAAATAAGAAAGTTTTTCCATTTTCATCCATAGTATACTTCATGACATTTTCTTCTGAGATAAAATGACCTTCTTTTGAAATAGAAGTATTTATTATCTTACCTGATCGTCTATAGTGTAACAAACCATCAGAGTTAACATCTACTTCATAATCGCTTAAATTATCTAATGGATTGAATATTTTAAAAGAATAATCTTTTTGCCACCCTTGTAGTGACATTTTTAAAGGTGGTTGGTTATATTTAGGAGCTTTCCCATTTCTATCTACAAAATTTATAGGATTATTATTGGTATAGGTATATGGTGAGTAATTTACATGTTTAGGATCTGGCTGTAAGAAAATACGTTTCTCAGGATCATACATTCGTGCCTTAAAATTATATAACCCCACTTCCTTATCAAACTCTTGTCCTGTAAATAAATAGGAGCCTAAAGACGGATTTGCATCATTCTGATAAGAATCCGATATCCTTCCATAAGGGTCATAATTGTATTTTTCTTCAATATCAAATGTGTTTGCATTAATTACATACCGTAAACTACTTTGATAATCACTAATAAAATAGTAGGTTACTCCTTTATGTATCATTGCTATAGGTGTATATTCTGTTCCATAGATGAATACTTTATCCCAAGTTTCATCTATTGTTTCTCCAATATCTTCATTTTTACTTCTGGTAAACGTTTCATATATTGGTAAGGATCGAGCACCCCATACATAGGTAAGTGTACCTTTATGTTCTGTATCTGTTTTAACAGCTTTCTGTACCCTTTTATGGTTTGCGTCATAATTAAAAATTAACTGTTCTTTGTTTCCTTCAACTTCAAATATCCCCCTTACCTTACGGGCTAATATATCATGTTCTAATCGCGTATCGTCTCCTAAAGGCGTTTTTCCTATTTTGGTATATAATCCAATTTCATTTACCTTTTCTAAATCTCCATTTAATTTATTACTTCCTACTTGATGGATATAGTTTCTATCCAGATTACTTTCGACAGTATTTTTATAGGTTTTTAAATTCCCATTGACATCATATGTATATTCAAAACCTGTAGTGTTTCCAGATTTTTCTTTATTTGCAGTATGGAGTTGATATTGATTATCATAGGTATACTTCCAATTTGTTTTCACCTGATCGTCTCCTGTTTCTTCTTTTTCAACAATTAATCCATCATAGTATTTATTATTTTCTCCAAGATATTTGAATACTTCTTTAAAAACTGAGGTTGGTGTAGTTTCACTTTCTTTATTTATAATAACTTCCCGTTTTTTCAGGTGTTCTTGCAATGTATATTGCGTTGTAGTTGCTATGGCTGTATCTTTACATTTTTTTTGTATGATTTTACCATGTATACCATATGTATATTTAGCATATTCAAAAGGTTTTGATGCCGTTCCGACACCATATAATCTCCCGTTTTTGTCATAGGTGTAATGTACTGTAGTTCCATTAGGATAGGTTATGGTTTTAAGCTTTCCATCGATGTAATATTGATATGCAATAGCCTGTGCCGATTCTTGTCCGATTTGTGTGGTTTTACCAGTTACCTGTCCTTTTTTATTATACCTATAATTGGTAACAACTAATGTTCCATTGTTAGTATTGGTTTGCTGTACAACTCTACCTTTACTATTCTCAATTTGTTTTCCGAGTATATCATATGTCCATGTTTTCATTGTCATTGTTTTGATATTCCCCATCCACATAGGTACATTAGCTAACAGCTTCATTTTTTCTGCATTAAACACACCAGGTACTTCAGCTATTCCGGATGCTATAGGTCTATTCTGTGTATCATATTTTATATACCGCCAAGATAAATCCCTACCTTCTGATGAGAAATTATCCGTTGCCATAAATACAGGTAATCCTTTTTGGTTCTTTATTATATAATTAGTTCCTTCATCAATACTAACCATACGCGATTGTTCTCCTATTAGATCTAATGATTCTATACTGTTGGTGTATTCTGTATCTTTTCCTGCTTCAAATGATAAGGGTAACCTATGAGAAACTTTATGTCCATTAGTCATAAAGTCAAAATTGTACCCACTAACAGAAGCTCCATCTTTAGAACCGATCACCCTTCCAAATGCGTCATGTACTACGGCTTTATCGTTATCTCGCCTTTGGTTAGTTGTGGTAGAAAATTTTAATGCGTGTGCATCAAGAATCCCTATGGTTTGTTCTAATCTAGTACCTATACCATCTTGATAGGATATTCTTGTTTTATTTTCTGGCTGATCGCCTATACCTGTTTGAAGAGTGGCAACTACTCTTTGCAGCGCATCACGACTATACGCTGTTTTGTCGAACATCTCTGAGGGATTGGTTGTACCAATGTCATAGGTTTGAACACTTCTTGAATTCGTGTAATAATCAGTCAGACCCCCTGTAACCTTATTTTCTTTGGAATCATATATTGCAAAGCCTGTCTCATAGTCTAGTGTTTTTTCTGTTAACAAGGCTGGTTTAGTTTGTATTATAGGATTTCCCCAACCATTATAAAATACTGCGGAAACTATTTTGCTTTGGATTTGATTGTCTGCATCCGTATATAAAGATTGGTGTTGTATCGGACGTGATAATCCATCCATATAGACAATAGATAATATAGGAGATTGTGCTACTAAGAGTTTTCTAATCGTTCCTGTAATTAAGATAGAGTTTCCAAAAGATACTGTTCCATTTTGAATTTGCTTTATATGCTCTCCATCAACATATATATCTACATAGCTACCTAAATCAAGTACTAAAAAATTCTTTTTATCTCCGATTGTTATATCATTAGTTTCCCCAGATT
>CAVYIL010000260.1:0-3164 GCA_963768325.1 uncultured Flavobacteriaceae bacterium
CCCTGTTCTATGGTGTACATCTAACAGTAATCGTTTTGCGTTACTTATGGCAGTATGAACCCACGGAAAAACCTTTATAACATCCTTTTTTGGTATTACTTTGGAATCGATTTCAAAATCTTGATCCAAATCCACATAGCTCGTAGATTTATCCGATACAATCTTTGTACCTTTCTCTACGGACTCTTTTACTGCATTGGTCACTTCTTCCTTTTTTAGGGATTCTATAACTTTCATTTTTAAATACCCTACTTGTTTTTTCTTGCCATGCTTTTTGGGATTGTGATTTTCTTTAGCATCTCGTGATTCAATACTCACCAAAACCGTTGTTTGGCGTTGACTACCACGTCCCCGTTTTAAAGGTTCGGATTTATCCCTTGTGATGGAAACTGTCTCAAAAAAACCTTCGTCAAGCTCTATCTCTTCATTAAGTTGATACGCCTCGTCCCTAAGTCCCATTACACTTCGTAGCTTATGTACCATTGCCCAAATGGGTTCGTATCGCTTATGACCTAATTGACGTTGAATCTCCTTAGCTGAAAAAGATTTCTTAGTGCTTGTAATAAGATGCATAGCTATTAACCAATACTGGAACGATAGCTTACTGCCATGCATTACCGTTCCACTTTTAAGAGTAGTTCGGTGCTGACATTTTTTACATTCCCATTGCTCACGATTCTTTTTCCAATAGTGTGAAGTATTTCCACATTTATTGCAGGTAATACCTTCCTTTAGCCTGTATGATTTAAATGCTTCTCTACAGCTTTGCTCATCAGGAAAGTGCTTTGTGAATTCTATTAATTTCATAATTTAAAAATACGAAAAAACTAATGGGGAAACAAAAGGATAAGCATATTCTCTAAAATAGATTACAATTATTTTTTATAAAATGTTCTTATCGCTTCTTCTGCTGGTTTATTTTGTACAGTAAACCAATTATCTTCTTTACCTCCAACCTCATTGTGGTTGTGATACCATTTCCAAAGAAATCCTCCTGCAAACCACGGTTCTTCCCAAAAACTCTTGATGCAATGCAACTAATGCATTGATCTGAACATTCATATCTACATTTCCTTTAATATCATTAGTATCCCAAGGTTTTTTTCCAGTATAATGAACGCTTCTATATCCATATTCTGTAAATAAAATTTGTTTGTCCAATTTTGACTGTAATGTAGAAATTTTAGCCTTATGATGTTGCCAACCCTTTTTTATTTGTTCTATGCTAGGGGACTTATATTCTGAAACGGGAAAATAAGCGTCAATCCCAATAAAATTCAATTGATCCCAAAACGGTACTTTTTCAAACTGATCCCAATTCTCTGCATATGTAAGGTTTCCTTTATAAATAATTCTAATTTTGGATATTAGTTGATTCCAGAATATTGGTCTTTGCTGTACGAATGTATGTAATTCTGTTCCTATACAGAATAGAGGGATTTTCATTTCTGTCGCTAAACGAGCATACAGTAATATGAAATCTTCGTACGTTTTTTCTAAAGTAGTCCAATCTGTTTCCGACTTCATTTTTATATTGCCTGTAAAATCTCCTCCCCAAACCCAAATCTGAGGTTTTAGCATTACTTTAATTCCTCTATCGTGTAATAATTCGATTGTTTTTTTGGCTCCTTCATGTTTTTCTCCCCGCCATTGGTTTTTTACAGATATGATTACATTAGGATTATCTAAAGTTCTTAAATAACCAAAAGGCATTACTGCTGCCCAACTAGCATGAATTTTAATTATCGGATCAATTGACGTTGCTGTTATTTCTTTTGGGGAACCGACAAAACTGATTCCATTAATTTTTGATTGTTGTATTGCACAATTACTAAAGAAGAGACTAATTATCAGTATAAAAAACTTTTTCATTTTTACTTCTATTATAATTTTATAGACAATTGAAAATACAATTTTATATTGATTTAGAATAAAGCTCGGATTCCCAAACTAAATGTTTGTCCTAATCCTTGAAAATTTTCTCCTCTAACAAATTTTCCAAAAGAAGTCTCTATATTTAAAACGTCTGTTAACTGATATTTTACTCCTAACCCTAGAGAGGTTGAGTTTTGAGAAAAACTTTCCCCTGTAGAATTAGGGTTGTTGTACCCGATTAGAAAAGATTGCTTAGCGTTTACAAAAATTGTAGATTTTGAAGTAGGAAAATAACTAAGAAAGGCACTAAAGGGTAAGAATAAGCTATTATTAGCGAATCGTTCTCCTACATTAGTTTTAGAAGCGTCCGCATTTTTTCTACTTTCTCCAAAATTAAACCCTAAATCTACCTCGGTAAAAATTTGCCATTTGTCACTTCCAAAAGTTTTATCATAGAAAAATTTAGTTTCCCAGTAAACACTTCGCTTATCTAGGTATGGAGCATTAGGAACATCCTTAAAAATAGGTAGATATAAAGAACTAGTAAGTGAGAAATTACTACTGTTTTTAAAAGGTTGTATTCTAATGGAAGGTGCAATAGTAGTTATCCCACTTCTGGCATCAGTAGTGTTATTTTTAAAACTTAAAACATCTAATGCCCCTGCTCCTCCATATGTATTAGCACGAATCTGAAAAATTAAACCGACATTTATTCTAGAGGTAGTACTTACTCCTGTATAAATTTCAGTGGTGTTGGTAAAAAAAGTTTGTCTATCTATAGTTACGGAAGCTGATCCTGCATCTGTTTGTTCTGTTTGTGTATAGATACTGTTGAAAAATTTAATATCCCATTGCCCTTTTTTTAATAGTTTAGAAGGGGTGTATTCTTGGATATTAGACTTTTCAGAATCCTCATTTTGGGCTAATCCTATTGTTGTAATAAAAAAACTAATTAGGATAAATATAGTTGTTGTTATTTTCATTTTTAAAAACTTTTGGCACTATCAAATTTTGACTAGCATAGTTTGATAATTATTTAAAATAATAGGTGTAATAGAGATATTCATTTAATTTCATTTAGACTCCAATTATACGGATAATAAGATATTTTAGACTTGGCTGGTATAGGCATATCTCTATATTTATTGACAAAGTCAATTACCGATCCAGTTTTAGTAAAATCCTCTTTATACCATTCGAATATCTGCGATAATTGTACTTTTTTATCTTTAACTTTTATAAAATCAGAGTTATTTAAAGATTTTATAGTCTGGCGTTGTAATTGACTA
>CAVYIL010000261.1:0-8175 GCA_963768325.1 uncultured Flavobacteriaceae bacterium
TGGGATAATGAGTAATGTTTTTTTTTGTTTAAAGTTGAATTATAAATAGTTATAAGTTGTCTAAAACCCTATTAAGACATATCTTTGCATCACCTTATAAATTTCTATTTTACAAAAAAGTGCAAGATATTAGCGTTACCCAAGTCGACACTGTGAAAACCTCTGTTATTCAGGATTTTAAAGAAATTACAAAAATGCGCTTAGCGTTAAGTGTAGTATTTTCTTCAGTTGCGGGTTATTTATTAGGAGTAGAAACCATATCTTGGGAAACACTAATGCTGTTATCAGTAGGTGGATACTTTATGGTTGGTGCATCAAATGCGTATAATCAAATTATCGAAAGAGACTTAGATTCGTTAATGGATCGAACCAAAAATAGACCAATTCCATCTGGTAGGATGACTGTTAATACAGCATTTATTATAGCAACATTGTTTACTGTTCTTGGGATCACTGTGCTGTATATTATAAATCCTAAGACAGCTATGTTTGGTGCAATTTCTATTTTTTTTTATGTGAGTATGTATACTCCATTAAAAACAAAAACACCACTGTCTGTTTTTGTAGGAGCTATTCCTGGGGCTATCCCTTTTATGTTAGGTTGGGTAGCAGCAACAAATGATTTTGGAATTGAACCAGGAACCTTATTTATGATACAGTTTTTTTGGCAATTTCCTCACTTTTGGGCAATCGGATGGTTTTTGTTTGATGATTATAAAAAAGGTGGTTTTTTTATGTTGCCAACAGGAAAAAAGGATAAAGGTACAGCAATACAAGTTGTGATTTATACTATCTGGACAGTAGTGACATCTTTAATCCCTGTGTTTGGGTTAACAGGAAAGCTTTATATTACTCCGATATCAGGTGTTTTGATTTTAATCTTGGGATTGATATTTATAAGATTTGCAATTCGTCTCTATAAGTTTAGAGATGCTAAAACAGCGAAAGAATTAATGATAGCAAGTGTATCATATATAACATTGTTACAAATTATATATGTAATAGATAAATTTATTCGTGTATGGATTTAACACAAGGCACAATTAATGAAAAAATAGTTAGGGCAAAAAAAACAATGATGTGGTTTGCTATGGTCAGCATGTCAATGGTATTTGCAGGTTTGACTAGTGCGTATGTAGTAAGTAAAAGTAGAAAAGACTGGTTGTCAGATTTCGTTTTTCCTAAATCTTTTATTTTTAGTATTCTGGTGATACTGATAAGTAGCTTTACGTTTCATTTGGTAAAAAAAGCTATTATTGATAATAATAGAAAACTAGCTACATGGTTATTAATTACTACATTGGTACTAGGAATTCTTTTTGTATTACTTCAGTTTAAAGGTTTTGAAGAAATTATTGAACAAGGATATCATTTTACAGGTCCTACATCAAATATAGTTACTACCTTTATGTTTATAATAGTAGTTACGCATTTAGCGCATATAATAGGTGGATTAATAGTGCTTTTAGTTGTAATTTATAATCATTTTAAACAAAAATATAAAATGGGTCAAACGCTTGGTTTAGAACTAGGTGCATTATATTGGCATTTTGTAGATTTTTTATGGGTTTATCTCTTTTTGTTTTTATATTTTGTGAGATGATAAAATTGATTACTTTTGTATTAAATTTAACAATACCAAATTCTTTTTATGGAGACAACTGTTATTAAAACAGATACAGAGGGTAAAACTTGGGGAGGCGGAAATGAACCGCTTAAAGCGAGTTATGGTAAGATGATGATGTGGTTTTTCATCGTTTCAGATGCTTTAACCTTTTCTGGCTTTCTGGCTGCTTATGGTTTTTCGAGATTTAAGTTTATAGATTCTTGGCCAATAGCCGATCAAGTGTTTAATCACTTTCCATTTTTACACGGGGTAGATGCTCCAATGTATTATGTAGCATTGATGACTTTTATCTTGATTTTTTCATCTGTAACAATGGTATTGGCAGTTGATGCAGGACATAATATGAAACAAAATAAAGTTATCATATATATGTTTTTGACTATAATTGGTGGAGCGATATTTGTTGGATCACAAGCTTGGGAGTGGAAGAACTTTATAAAGGGCGAATACGGAGCTGTAGAAACTAAAGGTGGTCAAATACTTCAGTTTTTAGATGCAGACGGGCATAGAGTAGCCTTAAAAGATATCGCTATAAAAGATTACCATCAGGTAAGAGAACAACATGAAAGAAAAAACGGTGTCTGGTACCAAGATGAAGCAGCACTTCCGTCGTATACTATAGAAGAGATTAGGGCTGGTTTTGAAAAGCGAAGTGATCTTTTGATAAGAACACAGTTATTGACCGAAAAAGGGGAGAAAACTATATTGTCTAGAGAAGAGTCTTTGAAAAGATTAAAAAATGACGCTATTGGTATTGTTGAGGGAGCAAATCTAAGACATAACGAATATGGCGCACCATTATTCGCTAACTTCTTTTTCTTTATAACAGGATTTCATGGATTTCACGTTCTTTCGGGAGTGATAATTAATATAATCATTTTTATAAATGTGATCTTAGGAACTTACGAAAGAAGAAGGAATTATGAGATGGTAGAAAAAGTTGGATTATACTGGCACTTTGTAGATTTAGTTTGGGTATTTGTATTTACATTTTTCTACCTAGTATAATTTAATAAAATTAGAACAACATGGCACACGATATAGCGCATCACGAATCAAATATTAAAAGAATCTGGATAGTATTTTTTATACTATCTGTGATAACAATTGTAGAAGTATTTTTTGGGATATGGAAACCAGACTTTATGGTAGAAGGTACTTTTATTAGTATGAAGCTGTTAAACTGGTTTTTTATTATTCTAACACTTGTTAAGGCTTATTATATTACTTGGGCATTTATGCATATGGAAGGAGAAACAAAAGGCTTGAGAAGATCAGTAGTATGGAGCGCAGTATTTTTAATCTGCTATTTGATTTTTATTTTACTTACAGAAGGGGATTATGTTTATGAGGTATTTAAAAGCGGGCATAAAAGTTGGGATTTTTAATAATCTCTATATATAAGTTAAAAGAAACGAAAAAAGACGATTTATTAAATCGTCTTTTTTACTTTTGCAAAACCTTCTAATGTATAATATAGTTTAGAACTCATGTAATGAGTTTTTTTAAAAATTAAGTACTCTCCTAATGAAAAAATTTTTAATCCTAGGGATCTTATTTGTACTGCCTTTGGTAGCTTATTTGTTTTTTGCCTCTGGGGTGCATAACTTTGCGAAGCTTCCAGTTTTGAGTAACGAAATAGGGAGTCTTGAAAATTTTGAAAGCCTTGATGGAGAGAGTGTATCATTTAAAAATAAGATCACAATATTAGGGTTTTTAGGAGTGGATATTTTTGAAAATCAAGGAAATGCCTTCAATATAAATCAAAAGATTTATAAAAAAAATCATGGGTTTAGAGATTTTCAGTTTGTTATGGTATTACCTTTTGGTAGTGAAGATAAATCTACTGCTCTTCTAGACAAACTAGATGACATTACAGAAGTTTCTGGATGGAAATTTGTTTTCGGCACACCGCAACGGATTAAATCGTTGTTTAGTAGTTTAAAAACACCTCATGAACTAGATAAAAATTTATCTACTCAATATGTTTACATCATAGATAAGGAAGGTAATCTTAGAGGTAGGGATAGTGGCGAACAGAAAAAAGAAGGTAAAGTTTATGGCTACGATACAAGTTCTGTAGCAGATTTAACAAATGTTATGGATGATGATGTAAGAGTTATCCTAGCAGAATATCGTCTTGCTCTAAAAAAATACAAAGCAGATCGTAAAGTAAAATAAGTTAGATTATGAAAAAATATTCATATGTAGGTATATCTCTCGTTATATTAGTTTTTGGTATAATTTTTATTCCTAGAATAGTTGACAGAATAAAAGGGGCTTCTGTCATTAAACAAGATAGGATGAGTGCGAATAATCCTATTACAAATAAAAAACTTTCTTATATTAAGATTGATGGCAAACCCAAAATGGTTCCAGAATTCGCGTTTTTAAATCAAGATAGTTTAATGATAACCAATCATGATTATTTAGGTAAAGTATATGTGGTAGAGTTCTTTTTTACAAGTTGTCTAACTATATGCCCAAAAATGAACACAAATCTTGTGTATTTGCAAAATCAGCTTAGGGATCATACAAATTTTGGAATAGCTTCTTTTACAATAAACCCTAAGACTGATACTCCAAGTAAGTTAAAAAAATACGCAGAGAATTATAAAGTTACTAATCCAGATTGGCATTTTCTTACAGGAGATAGAGAAGATATTTATAATTTGGCAAATACAGGGTTTAATATTTTTGCAGCAGAAAACCCAGAAGTTTTGGGAGGTTTTGAGCATAACGGTTTTTTTGCCTTAATTGATCAAGATGGTTATGTGAGATCGCGTCTAGATGTTTCTGGTAATCCGATAATTTATTATCGTGGAACCATTGGAATAGATGAAAAAGTAGATGAAAACGGTGAAGAAGAGCAGATAACGGTATTATTAGATGATATAAAAAAATTATTGAAAGAAGAAGATGGACAATAGATCAGAGATAGAACAAAAATATAATAAATGGGTAGTAATTATATCTATTATAATTCCCTTAGCGGTAGCTGCGTTATTTGGTGTAAACCTTAAAAGATTAGGTTTTAATGTAGAACCTCTTACATTTTTGCCTCCAATATATGCTGTTATCAATGGGTTAACCGCAATTATACTTATAACAGCTTTATGGGCTATAAAAAACAAAAAAATAAAACTACATGAGAGATTAATGAAACTGGCAATCTTTTGTTCCGTTTTATTTTTAGTATTGTATATAGCATATCACATGACAAGTGACTCTACAATATATGGAGGTGAAGGCGCTATTAGATATATATATTATTTTATTTTAGTAACACATATTGTGTTATCTATACTAGTTATTCCTTTAGTTTTGATAACATATGTGAGGGCATTAGCTAAACGTTTTGATAGACATCGCAAAATTGCAAAATTCACATTTCCTATTTGGTTATATGTTGCTGTATCCGGAGTCGTTGTCTATTTGATGATATCTCCATATTATATTTGAGTTTATTAAGGGTGTAATCAATATTTCTATGATTAGAAAAGGAGTGTTCATATTATTTTTATTAGGTACTGTGCAGCTAAAAAGTCAATGTGCGATGTGTAGAGCCGTACTGGAGAGTGAGCAAGGACAGAAAGCAGCAGAAGGTATTAATAATGGAATTATATATTTAATGATTATCCCATATGTGTTGATAGGTGTTGTCGGTTTTTTTGTTTATAAAGGAAGAAAAAAAGTTAAATAACAATTTGTTTTTGAAAAAATTAACATTTTATTTTTATAGTTAAATGTAACAAAAACAGTTAAAGAATAGTCTAATTGCTAGACTGTGCTGATCAATTCAGGTTTTTTTTGGGAAAAGAAGGTTTTTTGCTAAAAAAAATATTTCTATATTGTAGTGAGTCCTTGTTAAATAATGTGTGATAATATTCTTAATAATCCAACTAATCTTAATATGGTGATATGATTGATATTAAAGACTTACATAAATCTTACCAAATGGGAAGCAATTCGCTTCACGTGCTGAAAGGAATTAATTTTAGTGTAAAAGAAGGAGAGTTGGTTGCTATAATGGGATCTTCGGGATCAGGTAAATCCACTTTGCTTAATATTTTAGGAATGCTAGACGAAGCAGATAGTGGAACTTATTTTTTGGATAATTTCCCTATAAAAGAACTAAATGAAACGAAAGCAGCACAATATCGAAATAAGTTTTTAGGATTTGTTTTTCAGTCTTTTAATCTTATCAATTATAAAACAGCAATAGAAAATGTAGCTTTACCATTATACTATCAACGAAAAAAACGTAAAGAAAGGATGGATAAAGCAATGAGCTACCTGAGTAAAGTTGGGTTAGCAGATTGGGCAACACATTTACCAAGTGAATTATCAGGAGGGCAGAAACAGCGCGTAGCAATAGCAAGAGCTTTAGCAGCAGAGCCAAAAGTGCTTTTGGCAGATGAACCCACGGGTGCTTTGGACAGTAAGACATCTTATGAAGTAATGGATCTTATTCAAAATATTAATGATGAAGGAAAAACAATATTAGTAGTTACGCATGAGCCTGACATAGCAGATATGTGCAAACGTATTGTACATCTTAAAGACGGTGTTATTGTTGAGGATAAATATGTACAACAGGTAAGAGCATCACAGTATGTTTGATAAAGATAGATGGCAAGAGATATTTCAGGCTTTAGAAAAAAATAAGTTACGAACATTTCTTTCTGGATTTACAGTTGCGCTTGGAGTTTTGATTTTTACCGTGTTACTAGGGTTGGGAAATGGGCTACTTAATAGTTTTTTATCTAGTTTTGTAGATGATGCCGAAAATGTCATATTTATACGAGGGGGTAGAACATCTAAAGCATATAAAGGATTTCAGGAAAATAGGAAAATTCAATTTAAAAATAAAGATTTTGAGTTTATAAAAGACAACTATGTGGGTAAAGTAGAGTATGCTACACCAAGAATTACCCGTTCTGGTACAGCTAGATTTGGAAAAGAATCTGGAACATATACTATACGAGCCGTGAATCAAGATCATCAATATTTAGAAAAGACGATTATGATGAAGGGACGATATCTTAATGAAAGAGATGTAGAAGAGCGTACTAAAAATATTGTCATTGGAAGGTTGGTAGAAATAGACCTTTTTAAGCATAAAAGTGCTTTAGGAAAAATATTGGAAGTAGATGGAATAGCATATAAGATTATTGGAGTGTTTCAAGATAGTGGAGGGGATAATGAAGAGCGAATCATTTGTATGCCATATAAAACAGCCCAATTACTTTTCGGAAACAACGAAAATATAGATCAGATTAATATATCTTATAATATGGCAATGTCTACAGAGCAAGCAATTGCTTTGGCAGAAAGAATTATAGTGGATATTAAGAAAAGATTTGATATAGATCCAGATGACCAAAGTGCTATTAGGTTTTTTAGTTTTGTAGAAGACATCAAGAAAACAAAAGTTATTTTACTAGGAATCAGAGTAATTATATTTATTATAGGAATAGGGACATTAATTTCTGGAGTTATAGGAATTGGTAATATTATGACCTTTAGTGTAAAAGAAAGAACTAAAGAGTTAGGTATCCGAAAAGCATTAGGAGCGTCTCCTAAATCAATTATAGCGTTAATACTTCAAGAATCTGTTTTGATTACTTCTATCTCGGGTTATTTAGGATTAATATTAGGAATTATAGCATTAAAACTGATAGGTAATAACTTAGAAAAGTACTTTATAGTTAATCCCCAAGTAGATACAGGAATAATATTAGGAGCGACGATGATATTAATATTTTTTGGACTATTAGCTGGATATGTACCAGCAAAAAAAGCAGCTAGAATCAAGCCAATTATAGCTCTTAGGGATGATAAATAAAAAACGAAAAATTAAGTTAAATCAAAACGTAACTATCTGAACCATATGCTTAAAACAGAAAAAATATAAAAACATGAGATTTATATTTGAAAAAGATACTTGGCAAGAAATATATGGAACTATTCGAAAGAATAAAATAAGGACTATCATAACTGTAATAGGAGTGACTTGGGGTATTTTTTTATTTGTATTTCTATTAGGAATGGCTAATGGGTTGGATAATAAATTTAGGAATCAATTTAGTGATTTTGCCAGCAATTCCATGTTTATTTGGGGACAAAAAACAAGTATCCCAAATAAAGGTTTTAAAAGAGGAAGGTCAATGCAACTAACCTTAGACGATGTGACAGCTCTGGAATCTCAAGTAGAAGATATAGAATATATAGCCCCTAGAAATATCACAGGTAATAGAGGAACTCCGCCAGGGCAATTTATTAGAGGGACAAAATCAGGGGCGTACACTATATTTGGGGATTACCCAACGATAGACAAAGTGGCAAAGAAAAAAATAGTTGAAGGAGGAAGGTTTATTAATGAGGAAGATATTAAGTATAGTCGTAAAGTTTGTGTAATAGGAGAAGGGATTTATAAGCAGTTTTATGACAAAGGAGAAGAGGTAATAGGAGACTTTGTTAAAATAAATGGAATATTTTTTAAAGTCATAGGAGCAATACGTAAAATCGATCGATACATGGCCACA
>CAVYIL010000262.1:0-40555 GCA_963768325.1 uncultured Flavobacteriaceae bacterium
TTATTACCTTAAATCCGCAACAATATTAAACGAGTAATAATTGGATTTTTTTTATGGTTATTATTCTTTTGATTTTAAATTTTTGACGTGTTTAATCCTAGAAATTGGCATAATTAAGGGTTTGATTTATCAAAACTGGACTTCTATTTAACATGCCACGTCTGTTAAACCACATAGTTATATAACGTCAAAACGGTCTTGTGATAAAACCTTGATTGTCAGTTATTTATCTTCACGAATTAAATACACTTATCCCTTTAAAATCAGTTGATTACATTTTTTATTTAAATTTTTAAATCAAAATAGGGCTTATCAGAGAATAATCTTAGCTTGTATTGTCTTGCTTCATAAATCCACTGTCCAGCAACGGTTATAAATTTAAAAACAAAACGTTTTAATCGAGAGGTAGGCTCTAGATCCTCAAATTTCTCTGATACAATATTTATGAAATACGTGTAGAAATTTTTAATCATTGCTGTAATTATCATAAAAGTACCGTTCTGATCTAAAAAGGAAAAAGGTAAGCGTTTCCAGCCAAAATCATTATTCATTACATCAAAGACTTTCTCGATTTTGCCTCGTTGATTGTAATATTCAATTATCTCTTGCTCACTGGAATCCCAATCATTTGTTAGGATGGTGCGGTATTTCATGTTGTCTTTTGTAAACAAATCCATTTGTGTTGAGTTCCCTTTCTCTCTCATTATTACTAATCGATATTTACGCTCTTGATGAAATTGCTTGAATGGTATTGAGGCTACTCCGTATATTTTATAGTTTAACTCTATTTCTTGCCAATTTTCAACCTCCTTAATCTGTTCAAATACGGTGCTGCTTTTATTTGCTCTAATGTAAAACAACTGGCTGTTTTTATCCACAACATCAATTATTTCTTTGGAATAGGAGCCAGCATCCATGCGAGAACGATGTATCTTTATTCTCTCTGATTCCAGTAATTGGTATGCTCGTTTCAAAGTTTGGTCTTGTTCAAATTTTACATTGGCATTACCATCACGATTTTCGACATAAACAATCTTATCTCCTATGGTTGCTATACCTGGAAGATAGCCTTTACACTTTTTATAGGTTTTTTTTGCATCGTAATTGGAGTTTTTAATGATTTGGTTATCGTAGTCAAAATCGTATAATTCCTCTGCTTCTAGCTGTTGGGTCAAAAGCAAACTCTTCAGGTTTAATCGATTCATTTCAGTATTAATGTTGAAATTATAAGTAACACCATTCTTTGAGGTAAATGTCGTGTTTGCCACAGTGAGTTCTTTTACACCACGGATTACTGTTGTGGGACTAGGAACATTGTTGTGAGGAATGTCTTTTAGGTGTTTTCCAAAACTTGTGTTCAAATCCTCTATGACATCGCCTCCACTCATAAACACACTGGTTAAACTTTTGAAGATATCACTATACTGATAACCAATGGTTTTTACACGGTTACCCAAGGTTGAGTCAATAAGGTCTGCAATACCTGATGCTTTGAAAGACTCGTTTACAAAAGATATTCCTGCAAAAGGGGTGATTGTTTTGTTACTTTTTATTACTTTCATAAAAATATTCACGGTTGTTTAATTTATTAGAGATCTTAAAAATACGTGATATTTTTATAATGTCAAAACAGTAAGGGAAGTCTTTCTCTTACTGCTTTTGACTTAGTTTTTTATAATTAGTCTTGCGGATTTAAGGTATTATATAAACGAGTTTCAAACGAAAGATTTGTATGTGAAAATGCGTTTTATCACGATCGCAAAGAGAAAACTGAACATTTTATTACTTTCATAACCCACGAAAAAAACAAAACTGATATAACTAAATTAGTAGAATATTCTAATATGGCTTATGCAAAGTGATTCTGACATTGTTTTGATATAAGGAAGTAGTACTAGTATTGTTATTACAATTGGATTCTACTACAACACATGGTAATTTGAAAGACTGAAATACTTAATAGAATTCTATTATATAAAAATTCATTATCTTTGTAATATAAAAAAACCACCTCTTGTGGGAGGTGGCGAAAAAGTTATTTTTTTCTTGCGTTAATCACAGCTGTTATCAGCTTTACTAAAGCTGTAACTAATGTGATAACAACAACTGCGGTCTTACTATCGACATTCATAGTTGAAAGAACTAACGTGAGTTAAAACTCAATCTAAAAGTCAATAGCTGGAACTATTGACTTTTTTTCTGCCCGTTAGTTTCTAGTTTTAACAGAAACAATTGAGCTGAAAAATAACCTTTACCTAATTCTATTTTGAGATAAGGATATGAATCAATAGCGCAGTTGCTACAACAAACTTTAAGATGTTATTATTTATAAAAAAACTTGTTTTTTAAAATTAGACGTTTGCGGGAAATAATATTGTTTTTAAAGTATGGAGTGCATAAATAAATTACAAAGCAAAAAAAAATCATAAACGTTTATCAATAAAAATCTACCCCCTATTATAATTTATATTTATTTTTGAGGACTGGTTAAATACTATGCAGTAAATGTAATCGATTTTGCTTTTTTTTAAAATGTTGACTAAATGTTGTCTTTTTTATTAGCTTTTACACAACAATCTACTTATTTACAAACACTTACAACAAACACAAGTGTTCCTACAAAGAATATTTTCTGATTAAGAATAAACTCTTTTAATCTTGGAGTTATTTCTTTTAACATTTTTCCCATTTAATCCCTATTTAATTATATCCAATCACTACTATTTTTTTAATCAATTCGATATATTAATTCCGAAACATATCTATTGTTTATACGATTATCAAACCTGAGAGACAAAAAAACACATTATACTTGTATGTATAACCTCTCTAGTATTTCTATTGCTACTTTACTTTAACTCAACAAACACCTAATGACCTAATTAACCCCTATTTTTCTGTATTTCAATCCCATTTTTCACAAACATCTTCAAAATATACAATTATATTTAGAGAATTATACAACAAAAACAATCTATAAACCAAAATTTAACCAACTTATGAAATCTAAATTATCATTAATTTTCAGCATGCTTATAATCAACTTTGGGTTCGCTCAATCAGATTATTGGCAACGAATCAACAGTACTGTAAATAGCCTTTCTGAAAGCAGTAGTAAATCTAGTTTACCCAATGTCACACTCTTTAATTTAAATGTAAATAAAATTAAAAAAACACTTCAAAGTACTCCATTCAGAGAAACATCCTTTGACTCTAATACCATTATATATTTCCCTAATGAAAAAGGAGAAATGGAATCTTTTAAAGTATATGAAGCTTCAGTATTACATCCCGATTTAGCTGCTAAATATCCTGAAATAAAATCCTATGCAGGTCAAGGAATAGAAAACCCTACTGCTACTATTCGGTTTAGTATTTCTCCCTATGGATTGCAAAGTATGCGACTATCTGGCACCTCTAAAACTGTATTTATAGAACCATACGATTATAAAAAATCTATTTACACTATATATTCTAAAGATCAAAAAACAATAGTACCTGAAAAATTAAATTGTTTAGTCGACGATAATTTTAATTCTAGTTTTTCTGAAACCATTTCATCTGATTTTAGAAATGCAAATGATGGCAAACTTAGAACCTATAGATTAGCTTTAGCTTGTACAGGAGAATACGCTCAATTTCATTTGAATAATCAAGGCATTGATCCTAACGCATCTGAATCTGTTAAAAAAGGAGCTGTTTTATCAGCAATGAATGCCACTATGACTCGTGTTAATGGAATTTTTGAAATAGACCTAGCAATAACCATGATTATCGTTCCTAACAACACTAATGTTATTTTCTTAGATCCAGAAACAGACAACTTATCAAATGACAACTCCTATACGTTAATAAACGAAAGTCAAACAGTATGCGACCAATTCATAGGTAATTCCAATTATGATATTGGGCATACTTTTAGCACAGGTGGTGGTGGTCTTGCTTACCTCAGATCTCCTTGTACAGATATCAAAGCAAAAGGAATTACTGGAAGCTCTAAACCAATAGAGGATGCTTATGATGTAGATTATGTAGCGCATGAAATGGGACATCAATTTGGAGCAAATCACACCCAAAATAATTCTTGTAATAGATCTACATCTTCTGTTGAACCAGGTAGCGCTTCTACTATTATGGGATATGCTGGTATTTGTAGTCCTAATGTTCAACCAAATAGTGATGGGTACTTCCATGCCATTAGTATTCAAGAAATGTGGAATAATGTATTAACAGGAACAGGTAGTTCATGTGGTACTCTAAGTAATACTGGTAATTCTGCACCAACTGCCGACGCTGGATCTGATTATACAATTCCTGCATCAACTCCATTTATTCTAAAAGGGGAAGGACAGGATGTAGATGCAGAAAACGCTCTAACCTATTGTTGGGAGCAAATGAATACAGAACAAGCTGTAATGCCACCATCACCTAGCTCTACAAAAGGACCAGCCTTTAGGTCTTTAACACCAACACCATCTAATAAAAGATATATGCCTGCTTTACCTACTGTTCTTAATGGTTCCACGGCATCAGAATGGGAAGTAGTACCTTCTGTATCTAGAACAATGAATTTTAGATTAACCGTTAGAGATAATGCTGTAGGTGGTGCTTCTTCTGCTAGTGATAATATGATAATAACTGTTACAGATAGTGCAGGACCCTTTTTTGTTAGCATACCAAATACAGATGTTAGTTGGACAGTTGGATCTAATCAATCCGTAACTTGGAATGTTGCAGGTACTACAGCTAATGGAATTAATGCTGCTAATATAGATATTCTATTATCTACAGATGGAGGTAACACATATCCTTTTGCTCTTGCTACAGCTGTACCGAATGATGGATCACATGATATTACCGTACCTAATCAAGTAGGGTCTGAAAACAGAATTATGGTTAGAGGTTCAGAAAATATTTTTTATGATATCTCCAATACTAATTTTAAAATCATTGGTGGCAGTGGCGATAACCAACCTCCTACTACCCCAACAGAGTTAACTGCTTCCAATATAACGGAAACATCAGTAGTATTATCTTGGAATCCCTCTACGGATAATATAGGTGTAACAGGATACGATGTATATCAAGAAGAAAATAGTACTATTACGGTAACAGACACAACTGCCACTATTACAGGATTAGCTGCAAATACCGTTTATCAATTTAGAGTTAAGGCTAAAGATGCAGCTGGTAACCTATCCGATTTTAGTAATACTGTACAAGTTACTACAACGGGTGGTGGAGAAATTGTTTACTGTAATGCTAACGCTAGTAGTTCGATAGACGAATATATCAGTAGGGTTCAACTGGGATCAATTGACAAAAATTCTCTTGATTCAAGTACAGGATACAGTGATTACACCTCAGAAATTACAGACCTAGCTAAAGGAACATCTAATACCATAACGATAACACCTGCTTGGAAAGGAACAGTTTATGACGAAGCATATGCTGTTTGGATTGATTATAATAAAGATGGAGAGTTTTCGGATACCGAAGAACGAGTTTGGAGTCTTGCACCATCAAAAACCACACCTGTCAGTGGTGTTTTTACAGTTCCTGATAGTGCTCTTGACGGAACCACAAGAATGCGTGTGATAATGAGATATAATAATATTCCTTCTCCCTGTAGAACATTTGATTATGGAGAAGTTGAGGATTATACAGTAAACATAATAACAGTACCAACGTGTGATGATGGAATTATGAATGGAGATGAAACTGGAATTGATTGTGGAGGTTCATGTGAACCTTGCCAAGCTCCTGTTTATTGCGAAGCGAATGCTAATACTTCTGCTCATGAATATATAAGTCACGTTCAATTAGGTTCAATTAACAACAATTCTGAAGGTGCTACTGGGGGATATAGTGATTTCACTTCTATAACAACCAACTTATCCAAGGGAGTATCAAATACCATAACGATTACACCAATATGGGTAAGAACAGTTTATGACGAAGCCTATGCGGTATGGATTGATTATAATCAAGATGGGGAGTTTTCGGATGTAGAAGAACAAGTTTGGAGTCAATCAGCAACACAAACTACTCCTGTAAGTGGCAACTTTACTATTCCAGAAAACGCACTTAATGGAACTACAAGAATGCGTGTTATTATGAGATATAGAAACATACCTTCTTCTTGTGGAACATTTAATTATGGAGAAGTTGAAGATTATACGATTATTATAGGCGATTATTCTACCTGTAATGATGGCATACAGAATGGTGATGAAACAGGTATCGATTGTGGTGGTTCATGTCCACCTTGTGATGTTGCTAATGGAGTCGTATATGTTGATATAGATGATATATCAGTTAATGCTACGGATTACTGGAATTTCTTTACAATCGAAGTTGGAGATGATAAAGATTATGGGGCTTGGTTTTCTAATAATTCCTTAAGGTTAGTTACCTACGATAAAGATATAGTATGCCTAGAGGGAAGCAAAAATGTTTCACTAATTGAAGAAGGAAAAGAAGTTGGAGCTTCTAGTAATTTTGTAGCTGATCCAAATCATTATATCGTAAGTTCATCTTCTTATAAGGATTGGAATGGTAGGTCTGGTTATATAGGATTTACATTTAAAGTCAACGGAAACACCCATTATGGTTGGTTCTATGCTACGGTAGCAAATGACGGATTATCCTATACTATATCGGAGTACGCATATAACACCAACGCTGGACAGAGCTTGTATACACTTAGAAACCATAGTAAATCATCTGTTGTTAGAAAAGAAAGAACTGAAAAATTGATTTCTGTATATCCTAACCCATTTAAGAGTACTACGAATATCAATTTAACAAAACTAGGAAAAGAAACATTTACCATTAGTATCTATGATATTCTTGGCAAACGTATTTATGAAAAAGAATTTGTAAATAACCCAGAGATTCTTTCACTAGGAGAAACAATAACAGAAAATGGAAATTATTTTGTAAAAATAAAATCTAAAACTACAACTGAGGTTCGCGCTCTAGTAAAGCAGTAATTTAGCCAATCTAAAAAACTAAAAACTACCTAAAAAAAATAATTGAACTCTATTTTATAAGTTCTAACCACTTTTTTAGGTAGTTTTTTTATTATTTTAACAAAAAAACGATTAATTAAATTATCTTATTTTTTTGTTTCAAGTAACTTTTCAATTTTAGACACTCTATCCGCTAACGACTTTAAACCCTTGTTTTCTTTTTTAAGATTTTCAATTTCTTTTTGTTGAGCAATAGTATAAAGAGTCAATTCTTCTACTTTCTGAAGTAATTTAGCATTCATTTCACCAAGAAAAATTCCATTTTCTGCTACTTCTTTTTCACTTGGAATATCTTTTAAATGCCCTTTTTCTTTGATGTGGTTTTCTACTTCCACAAGTGTTGGCAGTTTATAATCTGTATAAAAAACAAAATCAGACCATCCTGTATCTACTTTAACCTCTTTAGTTCTTATTTTACCATTAACTGCTAATTTCCAAGACCCTGGAGTTGTTGTTCCTATACCAACATTACCATTAGAAAACGATAATGAATTATAATCTATGCTATTATATTTTTGAATAAAATGATAATTAATACCATTTCCATCCCAGACTGTATTAAGACTTAGATTATACCCATTATGATGAGTATTATTAGTCCATTTCATAACTTCGTAAGTAGATGGTGTAGAAAAAGAAGTTAGAATCTCCAAATTAGAAGAAGGCGTTGTAGTTCCAATACCAACATTACCATTTTCATCATACATTAATATCTCTTTAAAGCCTTTATTATCCCAATTAATCTCACTATCCCTAGCAGCTCTAAAATAGAGTCTATCATAATATGCGGCTTTCAATTGAAATCTCGGAGTACTCCCGCTAATTCCAGAAATATCCAATAAAGCTTCAGAATATCCAGGATATTGTACAGAATATATCCCTGTTTCATTTTGTTGATCTAATTCATCATGACTTATTCCTCCTTTATGAATTAACAGGTTTTTTGCAAGAACATTTCCCGTAGTAATATTATCTCCTTTAGGATTCCAAACTTGCCCCTTTAATCCAAATGTAATTCCCAATACAGCGATTGATAGTAGTAATTTATTCATATTCCTTTTATTATTTCCCTATTTATATTACAAGTTATTTCTTTACTATATTATTATTAATCAGAAGTTTTAGTTTCAATCTACAAAAAAACACTTTCTTTAGGTTATCTTTTCAAATAGAACTAGTGCATAACTATTTCTCTCCTAAATCAACAACTAATATACTTTTGATTATTTTTTGGCAAAACTAAAGAAAACATGTGTTAATTCCTAAAAAACCATCACATGAATGATGTAAAACCATAAAAAAACCACGACAATATTGTCGTGGTTTATATCCTATAACTATCTATTTAATAGTGTTCTATATTTAAAACTCTCTATTAGCATCCCATCCTTCGAGATAGTCTTTAACTTGTTTTACAAATTGCCCACCTAGAGCACCATTAATAACACGATGATCATAAGAGTGTGATAAGAACATTTTATATCTAATACCTATAAAATCACCATCGGGAGTTTCTATAACCGCAGGAACTTTTCTTATCGCTCCAAGTGCTAAAATACCTACTTGAGGCTGATTTATGATTGGTGTACCCATAATACTACCAAATGTCCCTACATTGGTCACGGTATAAGTACCACCCTGTATATCATCCGGTTTCAATTGATTATTTCGAGCACGACCAGCCAAATCATTTACAGCTTTTGTCATTCCTACTAAATTAAGCTGATCTGCATTTTTTATCACAGGCACAATTAAATTACCATCCGCCAATGCTGCCGCCATACCTAAATTAATATTCTTCTTTTTTATAATAGTGTCTCCAGAAACAGAAACATTCATCATCGGAAAATCCTTTAGCGCCTTTGCTATTGCTTCCATAAAAATAGGCGTGAATGTGATGTTCTCCCCTTCTCTTTTAAGGAAATCATTTTTCACTTTCTTCCTCCAGTTCCAGATATTAGTAACATCCGCCTCTATAAAAGACTGTACATGAGCAGAAGTTTGTACGGATTCTACCATATGATGTGCAATGAGCTTACCCATTCTAGTCATTTCTATGATCTCATCACCGCCCGAAACTATTGTCGCTACCTTAGACACTTCTTGTTTTTTAACTTCTTTTTGCGCTATGCCGTCTTGAGAAGCAACCTGAACACTCGTATTTCCATTATTACGACTTTCTATATATTGAAGTATATCGTTTTTGGTAACACGATTATCTTTTCCTGAACCAGAAATACGATCTAACTCTTCTAAAGAAACACCTTCTGTAGAAGCTATATTTTTAACTAAAGGAGAATAAAACTTACTACTACCAGAAAAATCTGGTTTCTCACTACTTAATTTTTCTGTAGTTTCTGCAATTTGTGATTCGATTACCGTAGCAGCAGCCTCAATAGAAACAACCTCTTCATTACTTTCTTCAGGTAAACCATTAGCTAAACTATCCTTTAATTCTATTACAGCAATCGTCTGCCCTACCTGAACAACATCATCAACATCAAAAAGTTTTTCTATCAATTTACCTTCCACTTCACTAGGCACTTCACTATCCACTTTGTCCGTAGCAATCTCTACAACAGCTTCATCTAATTCAATAGTATCCCCAACTTCTTTTAACCAAGTTGTTATTGTTGCCTCTGCAACACTCTCTCCCATTTTTGGTAGTTTAAGCTCAAACTTTGCCATATTCTTAATTAAAAGTGTTTATTTGTTATTATTTTTGCGAATTTAATCAATACTAAACTATATTATTAATCTTTCCTTATTAAAATTTATTTAAAAAATCACAACTTCACCCCTACCATCACTAGAATCACTACCGATAATATAATTACAATTTTTAGGTCTAATCTTAAAAATCATATTCTTCCTCTTTAATCTTACCATTTCAGTAATGATTTGCTGGAAAGCAATAAAATTGTTATCAAATATAACCTCCATATTCCTAACTCCCAAATCTTCTATAGATTCTATAGAGACCAACTGAATATCCCTTCCTAATACATCGGATAACTTCTTACACAAAATCATATCCTCAGAAATCAGATAAGAACAATCAATATTCTTATTTGTAATAAAATCAGACCTCTTAATAAAATGTTTTAAAGACACTATACGTATACCAACAGACACCAAAAAATCTAAAAACCAATTAGTTCTGAAATGTTTTTCATAAAACAATCGCATAGCTCCATAAAAACGTCGTACATAAACTATATTACGATCCGTACTTTCTCCTTTATAATGGATAGCAACAATACCACCAATATAGTAGTTTTGTAACCCATTCTTTTTTATCTTATAAGATAAATCAATATCCTCTCCGTACATAAAATAATCCTCATCAAACCCACCTACATCTTGATAATCTTTCTTTTTTACCAAAATAAACGCGCCTACTAAAACATCTATAGCTCCAATCTGATCATCAGGCACATGGGTTGCATAATAATTCCTTATTTTTTTAAAATTAAACCCAAATATTTTTTGAAGCGAAGCTAATGGAGATGGAATGTTACGCTTACTTTCAGGAAGAAAATTTCCTCTTCCATCAATAAGTCTAGGACCAATAAGCCCTTTATTTGGTAACTCTTCGGCTACTTCAATCATTTTGATAAATGTATCAGCAGCAATCACCGTATCCGGATTAAGAATACATACATATTCCCCTTTTGCCTTATCTACACCTTGATTATTAGCAACAGCAAAACCAACATTTTCTGAGTTCTCTATCAAAAGTATATTAGGAAACCGCTCTCTAACCATTGCACAACTCCCATCCTTAGAGTTATTATCAACGACTATGACTTCCGCATCCATATCCGTTATAGCCTCTAGTACACTACGTATACATAGCTCTAAAAAGTAACGAACATTATAATTAAGAATTATTACAGATAGTTTCAGTTAAAACACATTTAAAATTACACACCCTAGGAATTTTTCAAAACATTTTCAAAAGGAATTCGGTTAATAATACTCCTACCCAAAGTAATTTCATCAGCATACTCTAACTCATCATTCACACCTATCCCTCTAGCTATAGTAGAAGTTTTTACCATTATACCTTTTAATTGTTTGTAAATATAAAAATTAGTTGTATCCCCTTCCATAGTAGCACTCAAAGCAAAAATAAGTTCCTTCACTTCCCCCCTTTTTACCCTTTCTAATAAAGAAATAATTTTCAAATCATGCGGTCCTACCCCTTCCATAGGACTAATCTTACCACCAAGTACATGATAAAGACCTCTGTACTGACCAGTACCCTCGATAGCCATCACATCTCGTATATCTTCTACCACACAAACTATATCCTGAATTCGGCTCATGTTAATACAGATATCACAACTCTCCTTATCACTTATACTATGACACTTTTTACAAAACTTAATCTCCTTACGCAACGTTCCTAAAGCTTTTACCAAATGCTCTGTTTGTGATTCTGGCTGCCTCAATAAATGCAACACCAAACGTAATGCAGTACGCTTACCCACCCCAGGTAATTGAGACATTTCATACACTGCATTTTCCAATAACTTTGAAGAAAATTCCATATAGACGCAAATTTAGCATTTTTAATGAAACTCCCATTTATAAAAACCACAGAAACTCAAAAACTCATATTTACTCTAATATTTTACTATTTTTACTACAAAAACAAACCCATGTTAGACTCTCTTTCCGAAGAAATGCAACTTGTCATATCCGTAATAGGTATTGCTGTTCTTTTTGTGCTAGTTTTATGGAACTCTAAACGAAATAAAAACAAATTATACGATAGAGATCAACGAGATTTTAGAAAAAACTATTTTAAAAAGAAAAAAAGATAACATCCTTATTTCTCCACATAGATATGAAACTCTTTTACCAAATTTAACATAAAAAAACAAAAAGCAAATACATGAAAATATATACTAAAACAGGAGATAAAGGAACTACTGCATTATTTGGAGGCACCAGAGTACCAAAACATCATATCCGTATAGATAGTTACGGCACCGTAGACGAACTAAACTCTTACATCGGGCTAATCAGAGATCAAGAAATCGATAAAAACAGCAAAAAAATATTAATTATAATACAAAACAACCTTTTTACTATCGGAGCTATTCTCGCTACTGACCCCGAAAAAGCAATCCTAAAAAGTGGACAAAAACGATTAAATATACCTTCCATATCGACTAATGACATTAAGCTATTAGAAGAAGAAATAGACTCTATGAATGATTCTTTATCACCAATGACTCACTTTGTCTTACCAGGCGGTCACCAAACCGTGTCATTCTGTCATATAGCCCGTTGTGTATGTAGAAGAGCAGAACGCTTAGCCACTGCACTATATCAACTAGAACCATTTGAAGAAACTACCCTACAGTACTTAAACCGACTATCTGACTACCTATTTGTACTGGCACGAAAATTGTCAAAAGCATTACAAGCTGATGAAATTTTATGGATTCCTAAAAATAATTCCTAAACTTAAATAATGTTAATACATTAGCAGTAGAGATTACTAAAAATCAAGTTCTTATAATTATTGTTTAAATAATTGATTTTTTACTTGAGATATTAAACTAAAAAATTATTTTTGCAAAAAAATTTAAACCAGTAAGCATATGTATTGGACTTTAGAATTAGCATCTTATCTAAGTGATGCGCCTTGGCCAGCTACAAAAGACGAATTAATCGATTACGCAATTCGTACTGGAGCACCTCTAGAAGTTGTAGAAAATCTACAATCAATTGAAGATGAAGGAGATTCATATGATTCTATTGATGAAATATGGCCCGACTATCCAACAGACGAAGATTATCTTTGGAACGAGGATGAATATTAAACACGCTTAAATAGTACCAAAAGAGTCTCGAAAGAGACTTTTTTTTTGCGTAATTTGCGCAGCAGAATACTATTATATAGCAGCATAGTATTATATAACATAAACCTTTTTAAGGTTATGAGGTAACAATTACCCTAAAAACAGGGAGTTAGTTGGTTTTTCTATAGTAAAATTAAACCTGCTATCTTAAATTGTGAAACATTTTAAAATTGACACCTCATTAAACACACATTCGTAATTATGGGAATTTTAGATTCTGTATTAAAAGTATTTGTTGGAGATAAATCCAAAAAAGACATAAAAGAAGCTCAACCCAGAGTTGAACTAACCAAAAAAGCCGAAAAAGCAATTGAAAATCTTTCTAATGATGAATTACGAGCTAAAACAGCCGATTTTAAAGCTAAAATTAAAGAAACTCGTGATGATATCTATACCAAAATAGAAACACTAACAGAAGAATCGAATACTATTGAAGACATTAATAGAAAAGAAGATATTTACGCAGAAATTGATAAGCTAAAAGATGAAGCTTATCAAGTTACCGAAAAGGTACTATCAGAAATTCTTCCAGAAGCCTTTGCGGTAGTAAAAGAAACCGCCAAACGTTTTACCAATAATAATACTATCGAGGTTACTGCATCGACTTATGACAGAGAACTTTCAGGTTCTAAAGATTATGTAACACTTGATGGCGATAAAGCAATATGGTCAACTAGTTGGGATGCAGCAGGAAAAGAAGTTAAATGGGACATGGTTCATTATGATGTACAGCTTATCGGTGGTATTACCCTGCACGAAGGAAAAGTATCTGAAATGCAAACTGGTGAAGGTAAAACTCTTGTGGCCACTCTACCCGTATACCTTAATGCGCTAACAGGCAATGGTGTACATCTAGTAACAGTAAACGACTACTTAGCACGTCGTGATAGTGAATGGATGGCACCAATATTTCAATTTCATGGACTATCTATAGACTGTATCGACAATCATAAACCAAACTCGCCAGAGAGACGAGCAGCATACAACGCAGACATTACCTATGGCACCAATAATGAATTTGGATTTGATTATTTACGAGATAACATGGCACATTCACCAGAAGATCTTGTACAACGCCCACATAACTACGCTATCATAGATGAAGTAGATTCTGTTCTGATTGATGATGCTAGGACACCTTTAATTATCTCTGGACCTATACCAAAAGGAGACGTACACGAATTTGATAAATTAAAACCCAAGATATCGGATATAGTTTCGGTACAACAAAAATTCCTCACAACTGTTTTAGCAGATGCCAAAAAATTAATTAAAGAAGGTAACACCAAAGATGGAGGTTTTAAACTACTTCAAGTATTTAGAGGGATACCCAAAAATAAAGCATTAATTAAGTTTTTAAGTGAAGAAGGAGTAAAACAACTACTTCAAAAAACCGAAAACTTCTATATGCAAGATAACAATCGAGAAATGCATAAGGTTGATGCTGATCTTTATTACGTTATTGAAGAAAAAAATAATCAGATTGAACTTACCGATAAAGGAGTCGACTATCTTTCGGGTAATGATAACCCTGACTTTTTTATACTTCCTGATATTGGAATGGAGATTGCTAAAATCGAAAAATTAAACCTTTCTAAATGAAGAAGAAACCGAAAAGAAAGAAGACCTATTCAGAGAATATAGTGTAAAAAGTGAACGTATACATACCCTAAGCCAATTACTAAAAGCATATACATTATTCGAAAAAGATGTGGAATATGTAGTAATGGATAGTAAAGTAAAAATTGTTGATGAACAAACCGGTCGTATTATGGACGGTCGTCGATATTGCGATGGATTACATCAAGCTATCGAAGCTAAAGAAAATGTAAAAATTGAAGATGCTACACAGACTTTTGCAACTGTTACGCTTCAAAATTATTTTCAGAATGTACCAAAAACTATGTGGTATGACAGGTACAGCTGAAACCGAAGCAGGAGAATTATGGGAAATATACAAACTAGATGTAGTAGTAATTCCAACAAATAAGCCCATTGTTCGAGATGATAAAGAAGACTTAGTTTATAAAACCAAACGAGAAAAATACAACGCCGTTATTGATGAAGTCACCCAGCTATCACAAGCTAGGTAGACCAGTTCTTATTGGAACAACTTCTGTAGAAATTTCTGAATTATTAGGTAGAATGCTAAACATTCGGAAAGTACCTCATAATGTATTAAATGCTAAACTGCATCAAAGAGAAGCCGATATTGTTGCCGAAGCAGGTAATTCTGGAATTGTTACCATAGCCACCAACATGGCAGGTCGTGGTACAGATATTAAATTAACAGATGCAGTAAAAAAAGCAGGAGGTCTCGCTATTATAGGAACCGAACGCCATGATTCTAGACGTGTAGACAGGCAGTTACGTGGTCGTGCTGGTCGTCAGGGAGACCCAGGAAGCTCTCAATTCTACGTTTCATTAGAGGATAACCTAATGCGTTTGTTTGGCTCTGAACGTATAGCCAAAATGATGGACAGAATGGGATTAAAAGAAGGCGAAGTAATTCAGCATTCTATGATCTCTAAATCTATAGAACGTGCCCAGAAAAAAGTAGAAGAAAACAACTTCGGTGTACGTAAAAGATTATTAGAGTATGATGATGTAATGAATGCACAACGTGAGGTTGTATATAAAAGACGTTATCACGCTCTATTTGGAGAGCGTTTACGTGTCGACCTTGCTAATATGATTTTTGATACAGCCGAAATTATTACCGAAAGAAATAAACTTGCTCAAGATTTCAAAAATTTCGAATTCGAACTAATACGCTACTTCTCTATGAGCAGCCCGATATCAGCAGAAGAATTCGAAAAGATGGATCCTCAAAAAATAAGTGGTAAAATATATAACGCCGCTTATGATCATTATCAAGATAAGATGAAAAGAAATGCTGAGATAGCTTTTCCTATAATCAAGCAAGTATATGAAGATCCGTCTAGTAATTATGAAAGAATCCTTGTGCCTTTTACAGATGGTGTAAAAAGCCTAAATGTAGCAACTAACCTTAAAAAAGCGTACGAAACAGAAGGAAAACAATTAATTACTGATTTTGAGAAAAATATTTCTTTAGCCATTATAGATGATGCATGGAAAACGCATCTTCGAAAAATGGACGAGCTAAAACAGAGTGTACAATTAGCAGTTCACGAACAAAAGGATCCTTTATTAATCTATAAATTCGAAGCTTTTGAGTTATTCAAAGCTATGATTGAAGAAGTAAACAAGGATGTAATCTCTTTCTTATTTAAAGGCGAGTTACCAACCGGTAATACTCAAGATATTTCTGAGGCTCGTCAGGTAAAACGAAAAGAAAAATTCGAAACTTCTAAAGAAGAAATTCCTAATATGGATGAGCGTTCTGCTATAAATCAATCTGCTGGTCATACGCAACAACGCCCACAGGTTACGGAAACTATAACGCGAGAACAACCCAAAATTGGTCGTAATGACAAGGTTACCATCAAACATATTATCAATGGTGAAAACAAAACCATGAAGTATAAACAAGCAATTCCGTTATTAGAAAAAGGTGAATGGGTACTTATTGAAGAATAGTATAGGAACTTTTATTTAAAAACACAAAAAGACTTGATATAATCCATCAAGTCTTTTTGTGTTTTTAAATATTAGTAAAAAACTGAAAAACAGCATAATCCAATAGTTTAATAAATTTAAAACAATATTCTATCCCATTTTATTTATGAATTTACTGTAAAATGGAATTATTTTTTAATTAAGTGTTGAAACTTCGATTGAAATCGTTTTAAACGAGGAATAGAAACATTTTGGATATAGCTATTATTAGGATTTCTCTTTTTGTAATTTAATATTATTCATATCGTAAAATACAGAAAGGAAACGTTAATGCTTTTTTAGAATTTCTACTGCTTGTTCAACCCAATCACTTTTGTTATTCATATAATATTTTGGGCTTATTCCAATACCTTCAAATTCTCTTTGTTTACTGTATCTAGACATAGTACACCCTAGTTTAAAATTAAAATTTGGAGTATACACATAACCGATTTCTCCATATCCTACATATCCAGCAGAATTTTCACCAACCAATATCGTTTTATCACTTTCTAGAGCCCAAAACAATAATGTTTCACAAGAACTAGCACAATATTTATTCATTATGATTATGGTTTTTTTGGGATTATTTAGAGGTTTATTAAGCGCAACTAATTCCCCATTACTTCTTGTCAAAAAAGTTTTATTTTTAACAGACTTCATCTGTTTTATTTCGCCTATTACTGCATTTAAATAATTATTATCAAAATTTATCGAGTCGGTTTTTATTTTTTCATACCATTCTAAACTTTTTCTAATATTTTCTTTTGTTGAATATATGCTTATATCATCTTCATAAAATGGTTTTGTATAAATATACTTGAGTAAAGGATTTACACAAATATCATTACCTCCCCCATTGTTTCTAACATCTATTATCAAATATGGTTTTGATTGTATCAAAGAGTCACTTTTTATATAAAACTCATTTAACCTAGAATACCAGTTTCCATTAAATGTTGGTATACATATGTAATTAGTTTCATTACCCAACTCTTCAAAAGTTAATTCTTTGTTGGTGAGCAAATTATATGACTTTCGTTCTTCTATATTTTTATTAAACCAATTATCATTTAATATACCATTGTCGAGTTTTATGTTTTTGTAGTATTTTATAGTATGATTTCTCATATATAAAAACATATCAAAAGTATTTTCATTTATTTTCTTTAATTCAAATTTTACCTGTCCTTTTTTCCAAAGTGGTGTTTTTGAATCAACTATAACCCCTACATAATCTCTAAAGTTGTTTACATTTTTACTAACAGATACAGTGTAAACTAAATCACTTGATTGATAGGTGTTTTCAATATTATTTAAAGAAGAATTGTTATTAATTTTTTTTTTTTGACAACCTCCCTTTCTTTAAACATTTTTGAATTAATGAAATTCTCTACATCTTCCGTTTTTTTCTCATCAATAAAAAAATTTCTGTTTTGTTCTATAGTAGAATGATTATCCTTAAAAAACTCAACATATATTAGTATTATTTTAAAACAATCCACCTCATTATCACATTTTGTTTTTGATTGATTAACTTGGTCATCCTTAAATTCATTATATGATTTTATATTTAGTTCGTTCACGTTATCCATAAAACCAGGTAAATTCTCCTCATAGTAATCAATCACAAATTTTAATTCCTTTTCACATTTGCAATCCTGTGAATTTATTGAAAATGAGATTAAAAAAAAACAAATCAGAATCAAACGTTTAATTATATTGTGAGGCATAATGTTATATACTTGTTTACAAACACTACACTATTCCCTTAAATCCGCAAGACTAATTATAAAAAACTATACACAATGCTCAAATCGAACTGTTGCATTTATTAGTTGAACTCAAGTTTAATATTGTTGTGAATTTAAGGAAATTTATTAAAAAAATATATTTGTTGAGTTTTTAGTATTGAGGTGGTTTAAACTTTTTTCAATTCGCTATAAAAAATATCTATTTTTCGTCAGAATCAAAAAAGTTTAAACCACTTCATTGAAATATAAATCGATCTGAATATTTGTTATACGTTATTTAATTTTTCTTCAATTTTATCTAAACAAAGATTGTTTATACTGCCGAGATGTGTGTGTTTTGTTTTTTTGTTCGGAGTATATAATCCTTTTGCTATATCATCTCCTATTTTGGCATAAGCATCTCTAAATGGCATTCCACTCATTACAATATCATTTAAGGTGTCTACACTAAATAAGTGGTCGTATTTCTGATCGTTTAGGATTTCTGTGTTTACTTTTATTTTTTGCACTGCATAAATTGTGATTTCTAATGTTGTTTTTAGGTTTTGAATAGCTGGTATTATTCCTTCTTTAAGCAGTTGTAAATCTCTATGATACCCACTTGGTAAATTGGTTGTTAATAGTGTTAATTCATAAGGTAGTGCTTGTATTTTATTGCATTTTGCTCTAATCAGTTCGAATACATCTGGATTTTTTTTGTGTGGCATAATGCTGGATCCGGTTGTTAATTCTTCTGGCAGGGTTATAAAATTAAAATTCTGACTCATATACAAGCATACGTCCATTGCTAATTTAGATATTGTACTTGCTACACTACTTAATGCGAATGCTGTTGCTTTTTCTGATTTACCTCTACTCATCTGTGCTGCTACTACATTGTATTTTAATGTATCAAAGCCTAGTTCTTTTGTTGTAAATTCTCTATCTATTGGAAAGGAGCTTCCGTAGCCAGCTGCGCTACCTAATGGGTTTTGATCTACTACTTTTAGTGCTGCGTTAACAAAGTATAAATCGTCTACTAAACTTTCTACGTATGCTGAAAACCATAAACCGAATGATGATGGCATTGCTATCTGTAGGTGCGTGTATCCTGGTAATAGGACTTCTGCATGTTTGTTGGCTTGTTTTAATAATATGGTACTTAATTCTTTTACTTGATTTTTTATGTTTATTAATTCGTCTTTTAGATAGAGATGCATAGCCACTAAGACTTGGTCATTTCTTGATCTGCCAGTATGGATTCGTTTTCCTGCATCTCCTATTCTTTGGGTAAGTTCGAATTCTATTTTGGAGTGTATGTCTTCGAATTGATTTTCTATTATAAATGTTTCCTCTTCTATTTCTTTTGCTATTTTATTTAATTCTGTATTGATTTTGGTGCTGTCTTCCTCTGATAATAAGTCTACTTTGTGTAGCATTTTGACATGTGCTATGGTGCCTTGTACGTCATATTTGGCTAATGCCATATCTAATTGTCTATCATTACCTACTGTAAAAGTGTCTATCTTCTGATCGGTTATTCCTCCTTTATCCCAAAGTTTATGTTTCTTCGTTTCTGAATTAGGTGTTTCTTTTGGTATCATATGTCTGATTTTTGATATTTTTTTATCTTATTCTGATTTTAGTACTCCTCTTTCTAAAATATCAATGTATAATTGTACGCCTTCTTTTATCTCTTCTATATGGATAAATTCGTCTGCTGAATGTGATCTAATGGAGTCTCCGGGTCCTAATTTTAGGGATGGACAGCTTAATACGGATTGGTCTGATAATGTTGGTGATCCATAGGTTTTTCTTCCCATCTGTATTCCTGATTGTACTATTGGGTGGTTTATTGGTATGGATGAGGGTCCTAATTCTAATGATCTAGGGGTTATTTCTGCTTTGTCTTTTATGTTTTCTGTTATAATTTCTACTATTTCTTTGTTTTGGTATTGGTCATTAACTCTTATGTCTACTACTATCTTACAGCTTGCTGGTACTACATTGTGTTGTTTTCCTGCATTGACTTGTGTTACTGTCATTTTTACTTCTCCTAGGGTTTTTGATATTTTCTGAAATTGAAAATTTTTAAACCATTCTATTATTTCTAGGGTTTTATAGATTGCGTTGTCTGGATTAGGGTGTGCTGCATGGCTGGCGGTTCCTTTTACTACTACATCTAATACTAATAGTCCTTTTTCTGCTATGGCTAATTGCATTAATGTTGGTTCTCCTACGATTGCAAATTCTACATTTTTAAGGTGTTTTAACACGCTGTTTAATCCTTTTTTGCCACTGTTTTCTTCCTCTGCTGATGCTACTATTACTATATTATAATTAAGATTTTTTCTTTGGTAGAAATATGAGAATGTTGCAATAAGAGAGACCAAACACCCACCTGCATCGTTACTTCCTAATCCGTATAATTTTCCGTTTTCTATAGTTGCTTTAAAAGGGTCATTGGTATAGTTACCGTTTGGTTTTACGGTATCATGATGCGAGTTTAATAGTATTGTTGGTTTGTTTATATCGAAATGTTTATTGTATGCCCATATGTTATTGTTTTCTCTCTGAAATGGTATATCCTTGTCTATAAACCATTGTTCTATGTGTGCTGCAGTTTGTTGTTCTTCTGTAGAGAATGATGGTGTTTCTATTAGTTTGCATAATAGGTCTATTGCTTGTTGTGTTAGTTCTTTTTTCATTTGTTATAGACTTATTGTGGTATGTTTGATCGTTGTATCTTCTATGTATTTCTCATTTGCAATGTGTACTTTGTCTACGTTTTTATGCAGGGCATTAAAACAGTTTTGAAGTTTGGGTATCATTCCTGAGTGTATTGCTTTATTGTCTTTTAATTCTGTGTATTTTTCTAAATTAATGTGTTCGATCACAGAATCTTTATCGTTAATATCTTGTAAAACCCCTTTTAATTCGAAACAATAATAGAGTGATACTTGGTTATTAATGCTCATTGCTGCTGCTATTTCGGCTGCTATGGTGTCTGCATTGGTATTATACAATTCTCCTTTTCCGTTGTGTGTAATTGCGCAAAATACTGGTGTTATTCCTTGATATAATATTGTATCTATTAGTGCTGTATTGATTTCTACTACATCTCCTACGTATCCATAATCTATGTTTTTTACGGGTCTTTTTTCTGCTCTAATTACGTTTCCATCAGCTCCTGTAAACCCAAGAGCATTACATTCATTGCTTTGTAAATTAGCTACTATTTTCTTGTTTATTAGTCCTGCATATGTCATTATTATTGGGTCTAAACTTTCTTTTGTTGTAATTCTACGACCTTCTAATATTTGTGTTTCTATACCTAATTTTGTTGCTAATTGTGTGGCTGTTTTTCCTCCTCCGTGTATTAGGATTTTTTTTTCTTTTATTTTTGAAAAATGGTATAAAAATTTTGCTAATGCCTTTTCGTCTTCTATGATATTTCCTCCTATTTTGGCTACTAATAATTTTTCTTTTGTCGTTTTCATTTCTTCCCTCCTATCTATCGTTTTTATTGTCTTTGTTGTTCCTTATGTGTTTGACTAAGTTATCTGTTTTATCATAGGTTTTTTAATATCTTCTGTATGACTAATTGAGCTGCATATGTTCTATTGTTTGCTTGTTCTATTAGTATTGAATTTTCACTATCTAATATTATGTCGTCTGCTATTACGTTTCTTCTTATTGGTAGGCAGTGCATTATTTTTGCGTTATTGGTTAGCTTTATCTTTTCTTCGGTTATTTTCCAAGAGGTTTCTGTTTCTAATATTTTTCCGTAGTCTTGATAGGCGCTCCAATTTTTCATGTATACAAAATCTGCGTCTTTTAATGCATTTTCTTGATTATTATCTATGGGCACCTCTTTCGTAATATGTTTGGCTAATTCATATCCTTTTGGATGGGTTATTACAAAATGAGCTTCCATTTGCTGCATCATTTCTATGAATGAGTTGGCGACTGCTTGTGGTAAGGCTTTTGGATGTGGTACCCAGGATAATACTACTTTTGGTTTTTTTTTCTCTTTGTGTTCTATTATGGTTATTGCATCTGTTAGTGCTTGTAAGGGGTGTCCTGTGGAGCTTTCCATATTGATTATGGGTACACTTGCGTATTTAATAAAGCTATTTAGCACTTGTTCTTCATAATCTTCTTTTTTGTTTTCTAGTTTTGCAAAAGCTCGTATTGCTATGATGTCACAATATTGGGAGATTACTTGTGCAGCCTCTTTTATATGTTCTGATTTTTGTTTATTCATTACGGTTCCATCTTGAAATTCTATTGCCCATCCATCTTCTGTTAAATTCATTATTATTACGTTCATGCCTAGGTTATATGCTGCCTTCTGGGTACTTAATCGAGTGCGGAGACTTGGGTTAAGGAATAGCATTCCTATTGTTTTATTGTTTCCTAATTTAGAATTAGAATATGGGTTTTTCTTGATTTCTATTGCTTGATTTACCCATTCTGAGAGTGAATCAATGTTTGCAATGGATACATAATTTTTCATGTGTTTACTTTAATTATTTAGCACTATTTTTATTATTTGGGTGTATCAAAATTTACTTCCATTTTTATTACTTTTTTTAATGCTTTTATGAATTGATCTATTTCGTGTTTTCCTATGCTTAATGGGGGTAATATTCTAATCAATTTTTTGTTTGTGGCTCCTCCTGTAAACATGTGTTCTTGTTGTATTAGTCTTTTTCTTAATTGACTGACTTCAAAATCAAATTCTAATCCTAGCATTAATCCGTTTCCTTTTACTTGTTTTATTTCTGGCATTTCACTGGCTTGTTGTGCTACATATTCCCCTATTAGTTTTGCGTTTTCTATTAGGTTTTCTTTTTCGATTACTTCTAATACTGCGATTGCTGCTATGCATGCTAAGTAATTACCTCCAAAGGTTGTGCCTAGCATTCCGTGTTGGGGTTGTATATGTGGGGCTATCATTATGCCGCCTACTGGAAATCCATTTCCCATTCCTTTTGCTATAGATATGATGTCTGGTTTTATTCTATGGTATTGATGTGCAAAGAATTTTCCACTTCGCCCATATCCAGATTGTACTTCATCTACTATTAATAATGCTTTGAACTTTTTACATAAATCTGATAGGGATTTAAAAAATTCTGTTGTTCCTTGGTCTAACCCTCCTACTCCTTGTATTGGTTCTATTATTACTGCACATATATCTCCTTTTATGAGTTCGTTTTGTACTAGCGTGATTTGATTTAAGGGTAAAAAAGTGACTTTTTGTTGTTTATTTAATGGTGAATTTATTTTGGTGTTGTCTGTTGCTGCTACTGCTGCAGAGGTTCGACCATGAAATGCGTTATTAAATGCTAATATTCTAGTTTTTCCTGTATGAAATGATGCTAATTTTAGTGCGTTTTCATTGGCTTCTGCTCCTGAGTTGCATAGAAATAATTGGTAATCTTGATATCCTGATAATTTACCTAATTTTGTTGCTAGTTCTTTTTGTAATTTGTTTTGAACCGCATTGGAGTAAAAGCCTATTTTGTCTATTTGTTTTTTTAATTTTTCTACATAATGTGGATGTGTGTGACCTATAGATATGACTCCGTGTCCACCGTATAAATCGAGGTATTTTGTACCTTCTTTATCTTCTACTGTGCTTTTATATGCTTTTACTAGTTCTACATCATATAATGGATATACATCGAATAGTTTCATAGGTTTTTGTTTTAATTTCCAATTAGATTATAAAAGGACTGATTTAAAATTGGTTCAACTTTCTGTTTTATTTTATGGTATTTATCTTTTCATAGGATGCCATTACTCCTTTTATGACAGAAGAACTTAAACCTCTATGCTCCATTTCGTTTAATCCTTCTATTGTACAACCTTGTGGAGTGGTTACTTTGTCTATTTCTCGTTCTGGATGTGTTCCGTTTTCGGATACTAAGGTAGCTGCTCCTATTGCTGTCTGTACTGCTATAACTTGTGCTTCGTGTGGGTGAAACCCCATTTGTATTCCTCCTTGTATCATGGCTCTGAGAAATCGTAAAAAGAAGGCTATTCCACTTGCTCCGAGAACTGTGGCTGCTTGCATCAGTGGTTCTTCTATGGTTAATGTTTTTCCTATTGTATCAAACATCTTTTTTACCATGGTTAATTCTTCTGCGGTATTTTGATTTGCTGAGATACAGGTCATGGATAATTTTTTTGATGCTCCTGTATTTGGCATTACTCTTACTACTTTATTGTTTGGTACAACTGTATTAATTTCTGCTATAGATGTTCCTGTTACTGTGGATATTAGTACTTGACCGGTGTTTAAACTTTCTTTTATTTCTAACAAAACAGTGTTTAATTGTTTTGGTTGCACGCACAGGATAATCCATTTGGCATTTTTTATGGCTTTTGTACAGTTTAGTGATGTGCTTACTCCTAATTTTTCTTGTATTTCTAATAGATTCTGCTGTGATTTATCTACTACCGTAATTGTGTTAGCCTGAAATAAATCGCTGTTTACTAATCCAGCTATTATTGATTTTCCTAGGTTTCCTCCTCCTATTATTGTTATATTATTTTTCATTTTATATGTTTTTTCCTGTTGTGGAATGTGTTTTTTAAAATGCGCTTGCTTTTAATCTTAATCCTGTTTTTTCTTCTATTCCAAACATCAGATTCATATTATGTATTGCTTGTCCTGATGCTCCTTTTATTAGGTTGTCTATTATCGAGGTAATGACTAACATTCCTTTGTTTTTACTTATATGCAGGATACATTTATTGGTATTTACTACTTGTTTTAGGTGTATTTCTTCTTCTGAAATTATGGTAAATTCTGAGTTTTTATAGTATTTATTATATGTTTCTTTTGCTGTTTCTATACTTCCGTTGTATTCTGTGTAGATTGTTGCATAGATTCCTTTGCTAAAATTCCCTCTATTGGGTATAAAATATAGTGGTACTTCGTAATTAGTTTGTAGTTGCCCTATCGTTTGCTCTATTTCTCCTAGATGTTGATGCGAAAATACTTTATAGCTAGACATATTGTTGTCTCTCCAACTAAAGTGTGTGGTTTCTACTGGTGTTACTCCTGCTCCTGTGCTTCCTGTGGTTGCGTTTATGTGTACTGCGCTTTTTAGTTGTCCTGATGTGGCTAATGGTAATAATGCTAATTGTATTGCTGTAGCAAAACAACCTGGGTTTGCTATGTTTTGTGCTGTTTTAATTTTTTCTTTTTGTAATTCTGGTAATCCATATACAAAGTTTCTTTTTTTAAATTTTTGGTCTTTGGTTAATCTAAAGTCGTTTCCTAAGTCTATTATTTTTGTTTTTTCTGATATTAAATTTGTCTCTAGAAATGCTTTTGATTTACCATGGCCAAGGCATAGAAATAGTATGTCTACTTCTGGGTTGATGGTATTTGTAAATTTTTTATTTATTTCTCCTATTAATTCTTTGTGTTGTGTGTGTATTAATTTACCTGCATTGGTGGTGCTATACACAAAGTCTATCTTTACTCCTGAGTGGTGTATTAATAATCGCAGCAATTCTCCTGCTGTGTATCCTGATCCTCCTATTATTCCTACTGTTATCATATTTCTGATGGGTTTACATTGTGGTATATTTTGTTGGCATTTCCATATATTTTAATGAATCCTTTTGCGTCTTCTGATGTCCATGAATTGTTCATTTCTCCGTATTGCCCAAATTCTGATTTCATCATATCATAATCCGATTCTATACCTTCTAATGTAAAATGGTATGGTTTTAATTTAACATATACGTCTCCGTTAACGGATTTCTGTGAATCTTGCATGAACTTTTCTATATTCCGCATTACTGGGTCTAAATAGTTTCCTTCGTGTAGTAGCATTCCGTACCAATTTGCTAATTGTTCTTTCCAGTATTGTTGCCATTTGGTTAATACATGTTTTTCTAATAAGTGGTGTGCTTTGATTATTATTACTGGTGCAGCTGCTTCAAAACCTACTCTTCCTTTGATTCCTATTATGGTGTCGCCTACGTGTGTATCTCTACCTATTGCAAAAGCATTTGCTCTCTCTTCTAGTTTCTGTATGTTTTTTACAGGGGTATCTTTTATTCCGTCTAGTCCTATTAATTCTCCATTTTGGAAATTTAGTATTATTGTTTCTTCGTCATTTTTTGTGAGTTGGCTAGGATAGGCTTCGTCTGGTAATGCTGTATGCGATGTTAATGTTTCTTTACCTCCTACACTGGTTCCCCATATTCCTTTGTTGATTGAGTATTGTGCTTTTTCCCAACTATAATCTACTCCATGTTCTTTTAGGAATTCTACTTCTTCTTGTCTGGATAGTTTTAAGTCTCTAATTGGTGTTATTATTTCTATTTCGGGAGCTAATATCTGAAAAATAATATCAAATCTAATTTGATCGTTTCCTGCTCCTGTACTGCCGTGTGCTATGTATTTTGCTCCTACTTCTTTTGCGTATTTTACTACTTCTATTGCTTGAAATACTCTTTCTGCACTTACTGATAATGGGTATGTATTGTTTTTTAATACGTTTCCAAATATCAGGTACTTTATTGCTTTATTGTAAAATTCGTCAAATATGGTTTTTTGCACATGTGATGTACTTCCTAACTGGTAAGCTCTTTTTTCGGTTTCTTTTAATTCTGCATCAGAAAAGCCTCCCGTGTTTACTAATATGGTATGGACTTCTAGTTTTTTGATATGTATTAGGTATTTCACACAATAAGATGTGTCTAATCCTCCGCTATAAGCTACTATTACTTTTTCCATTGTAGAAGTTGTTTATTGTTATCAAGCATGGTTTGCTTTATTTTTTTTATTTGTTCTATAATGTTTTTATCGAACCATTTTGTTTTCTTCTCTTTTTTTAATGGGTCGTATAACATTCCTGTGCATAGGCACATTTTATTATCTTTTGATGTCAATATGTTGTAATTGGTACAGGTTTTACAACTATCCCAAAATTTTGCATCGCTTGTGAGTTCGGAAAATGTTACTGGTTTGTATCCTAGTTCAGAATTTATTTTCATTACTGCCAAGCCTGTTGTTATCCCGAATACTTTGGATAATGGGTATTTTTTTAATGAATATTTAAATGTGAATTCTTTTATTTTTTTTGCTAGTCCTTGGTTTCTAAAATCTGGGTGTACTATTAGCCCTGAATGTGCTACATATTTTTCGTTTCCCCATATTTCGATATAACAAAACCCTGCGAATTTATCTCCCGATAGTGCTATTATTGCGTTTCTATTTTGTATTTTGGTTTGAATATATTCTGGTGTTCGCTTAGCTATCCCAGTTCCTCTTACTTTTGCTGATTCTTCTATTACATCACATATTTCTTGTGAGTATTGGATATGACTTTCGTTAGCAATACTTATGATTACTTGTTTCATAAACGAATTGTGTTTAAGCTATTAGTGGTTTTGATAGTTTGTGTTTTTTATTCATCTTTATGTTTATGAGGAACTTTATACGTCATTTTTGTTTTTAGTATTAATTCTTTGGTCAATGATTTATATAGTAACTATATAAATTATTATATGCGCGTTAATAACTAAAAAACGGTGACGTTTTCGTTTCTTTTCTGATAAATTTGATGTTTTTATGAATCCGAAGATTTATTTTTCCTGAATAGGCATAATTGATAAAAAAGACTATACAAGGATAGTATTTTAACAATTGGTAATCAGTAATTTAATCTTGGATATTTTCTCGCGGGGAAACTGGACACGCCAATTTCTAAATTAACTTAAAGCCCAACGGGACGAATAAAGCTAGGTACGCGTGAGGGATTGATCTCTAATACTGAGATGTTGTTCTTTAATTCTATGGAGGTGTAATTTCTATTTTTCATAATAGTAACTCTAAATCGTCGGCTTTTGCCCCTTTCGTTAACTAATGTTATGCAATTATACGTAAAAATATAGATACTGGTGTTGTTTTTTTATTTTTTGTGATTAATTTATTAAAAAAACAGATTTCCTATGTTTAGTAAATCATATTTTGTCTTTTTTATTTCTCTAGAACAAGGAATTATAAGCATCTTTCTTTTTATTAAAGATGCTTATAATTTATCGTTATATTAAAAATTGAAATAAATCTGGTTTGTCATTAAGATAGTCTCCATAAAAATTAAGTTTTTTCATTCTCGAGATTAAAGGCTGTAGGTCTTTTTTGTCTTTTAGCTCTATTCCTACAACGGCTGGTCCATTCTCTCTACTTGATTTTTTTGAGTATTCAAAATGTGTAATATCATCATTCTCTCCTAATACTTCTACTACAAATTGTTTTAATGCTCCTGCTCGTTGTGGAAACCGAATTATAAAATAATGTTTTAGGTCTGCATATAATAGAGCTCTTTCTTTTATTTCTGCGGTTCTGGTAATGTCATTGTTACTACCGCTTATTATGCAAACTACATTTTTGCCTTTTATTTCGTCTTTGTAAGACTCTAAAGCTGCTAATGTAAGAGCTCCTGCAGGTTCTACAACAATAGCATCTCTATTATATAGATCTAAAATTGTCTGACAGACTAATCCTTCTGGTACTGTTATCATGTCTGACAAATGCGTTTTGCAGATTTCAAAATTTAAATTTCCTACCTTTTGTACTGCTGCGCCATCTACAAATTTATCTATTTGTAAGATTTCTGTGTTTTTGTTATTTTGGATAGAGGTATACATAGAAGGGGCTCCTTGGGGTTCTACTCCTATTATCTTTGTTTGTGGGGATAAGGCTTTTATTACTGCACATAATCCAGATGCTAATCCTCCTCCTCCTATTGGCACAAATATGTAATCGATTGGTTCTTTGGCTTGGTCTATTATTTCTAATCCTATTGTTCCTTGACCTTCTATTGTTTTGGGATCATCAAATGGGTGTACAAATGTTTTTCCTTTTGTTTTGCATTCTTCTATTGCTGCCTTTGATGAGTCATCGTATGTATCTCCTTTTAGAATAACTTTTACATATTCCCCTCCAAACATTTTGGTTTGTTCTATTTTTTGTTTTGGGGTTACGGATGGCATGTAAATTGTGCCGTATATTCTGAGGTGATTACAGGCAAATGCTACTCCTTGTGCATGATTTCCTGCACTGGCACAAACTACTCCTTTTTCTAGTTCTTGTTTGGTTAGGGAACTTATTTTATTAAAAGCGCCTCTGATCTTGTAGGATCTTACGCGTTGTAAATCTTCTCTTTTTAATACTATATTTGCGTTATAGCGTTTGGAACATCTTACACTTTCCATTAACGGAGTTACCATAACTACTTCTTTTATTGTAGTAGCGGCTTTTTGAATATCTTCTAATTTTGGAAAATATGTGGTGGTTACACTATTCATAGTTTTGCTATTATTTTTCTTCATATACCTCTCTCTATAATTCCAAATTTCTGATTAATTTCTCTGTTTTTTATAAGTTGAAATTATTTATTAGTGTTCTTATACCATGAAGTGGTTTAAACTTTTTTCAATTCGCTATAAAAATGTTCTTTTTTACTAAATTTTCGTCTTTTTATTACCTCGTAGCACTGCTATGAAGTGCAAAAAACAATTCAATTGAGTAATACCATTTTTCGCCAGAATCAAAAAAGTTTAAACCACTTCCTTTAATATGTGGTATACTGTTACAAAAAATGTTTATAAATTCTGAAACTAGTCAATTAATTAAGAGATTTATAAACATTTTTTATGGTTATGCTAATATTGGTTTCATTGCGGTCATAGATGCTCTTAATCTGGCTCCAACTACCTCTACTGGGTGGTTTCTAAGTGTCGCGTTTATTTCTATTAACTTAGCATTATCTACTTTGTTTGCTTTACCTTGATGGTATGGTGTACCGATTACGTCTGTATTTATTTTTTTCATAAAATCTGCTAATAAAGGTTTGCAAGCATGATCAAATAAGTAACATCCATACTCTGCTGTATCGGAAATAACTCGATTCATTTCAAATAATTTTTTACGAGCTATTGTGTTTGCTATAAGCGGAGTTTCGTGTAATGATTCGTAATATGCAGATTCTTCTATAATTCCGGATTCTGTCATTGCTTCAAAGGCTAATTCTACTCCTGCTCTTACCATAGCTATCATTAATACGCCATTGTCGTAAAATTCTTGTTCAGAAATTTCCATTTTTCCTGCAGGTGTTTTTTCGAATGCTGTTTCTCCTGTTGCTGCTCTCCAAGATAAAAGGTCTTTATCATCATTTGCCCAATCTTGCATCATGGTTTTAGAAAAATTACCTTTCATAATGTCGTCCATGTGCTTTTGAAATAATGGTCGCATTGTAGTTTTTAATTCTTCGGATAATTCGAATGCTTTTATTTTGGAAACATTGGATAATCTATCCATCATATGAGTGATTCCTCCGTATTTCATTCCTTCTGTAATAGTTTCCCATCCGTACTGAATTAATTTTGATGCGTATGCTGGGTCTATTCCTTTTTCTACCATTTTATCAAAGCATAGGATAGATCCTGTTTGTAGTAATCCGCAAAGTATTGTTTGCTCTCCCATTAGGTCTGATTTTACTTCTGCTACAAATGATGATTCTAATACTCCTGCTCTATGACCACCTGTACCTACTGCATATGCTTTGGCTTGTGCTAAACCATGACCTTGTGGGTCGTTTTCTGGATGAACTGCGATTAGTGTTGGTACTCCAAATCCTCTTTTAAATTCTTCTCTTACTTCTGATCCTGGGCATTTTGGAGCTACCATGATTACTGTGAGGTCTTTTCTGATTTGCATGCCTTCTTCTACAATATTAAATCCATGAGAATAGGATAATGTTGCTCCTTCTTTCATTAGAGGCATTACGGTGTTTACTACTTGGGTGTGTTGTTTATCTGGTGTAAGGTTTATTACTAAATCTGCATTAGGTATTAGTTCTTGATAGGTTCCTACTTTAAAGTCATTTTCTACTGCATTTTTATAGGATTGTCTTTGTTCTTTTATTGCTTGTTCTCTTAATGCATAGGAGATATCTAATCCTGAATCTCTCATGTTTAATCCTTGGTTAAGCCCTTGTGCTCCACAACCTACGATAACGATTTTTTTTTCTTTTAGTGCTTCTACTCCATCTGAAAATTCTGATGGATTCATGAATCTACATTTTCCTAATTGAGTTAACTGATCTCTTAATGATAGGGTATTAAAATAATTTACCATTTCTATTTGTGTTTGTTTTTTTTCCGTTTAATCGGAAAATCAGATTTATTTTTATTTTTCTATTATTCTATTTTTCTATTCTTCTGAAAATATATATTCTATAATTTAGTTTGTAACTTCTTCAGAAAAGCTTTCTAATATCTTAGATATGTGCATTTTTTCTTTTGTTACTGCTATTCTTCCAGAACGGACGAATTGCATTAGTCCAAATGGTTCTAATTTGTTATATAGACTATCTACTTCTACTCGTCTTCCTGTTTTTTCTAGTACAAAAAACTCGGGTGTAACGGTTACGATACTAGCGTTGCTTTCTTTTATTACATTCTGAATTTGTCTTTCTTCAAAAAGTAATTTGGAATCAATTTTGAACAATGCTGTTTCTTGGTAGATAGTTTCATCATCTGTGTGATAAAAAGCTTTTATTACTTCTACTTGTTTTTCTATTTGACCTATGATTTTTTTTACTTGTTCTTCTGTTATATTGACTACTATTGTAAAACGATATACATTTTTAATCTCTGATACCGATGCGGTAAAACTTACTAGATTAATGTGTCGTCTCAGAAAAATAGATGAGATTCTGTTTAATAACCCGATGTTATTTTCTGTGTATATTGATATGGTATAATCTTGTTTTTCCATAATTAGCTAAGTCTTATATCTGATACTGATGCTCCTGTAGGGATCATCGGAAATACATTATTTTCTTTTTCTACACATACTTCTAAAAAGTAGGGTTTGTCACTTTGGATCATTTCTTTGATGGCTTGGCTTAAATTTTCTCTTTTGGTCACTCGTGTGGCTTCTATGTGGTATCCTTTTGCTATCATTATAAAGTCTGGGTTTGTCATTTCTGTAGAAGCGTATCGCTTGTCAAAAAACATTTGTTGCCATTGTCTTACCATTCCTAAAAATTCATTATTAAGTACAACGATTTTTACTGGGACTTTGGTTTGGAATATGGTTCCTAATTCTTGGATAGTCATCTGATACCCTCCGTCGCCAATTATGGTTACGACTTCTCTCTCTGGTGCTCCCATCTTAGCTCCTATGGCTGCTGGTAAAGCAAACCCCATTGTTCCTAATCCTCCTGATGTTATATTGCTTTTGGATTTGGTAAATTCTGCATAGCGGCAAGCCATCATTTGATGTTGACCTACATCTGATACAATTATTGCATCTCCTTTTGTCTCTTCGTTAATCTTTCTAATTACTTCTCCCATCGATATTCCGTCAATGGATGGGTATAATTCTTCTTTTATTACTTTGTCATATTCTATTGCGTCATAATCTCTATATTCTTGTACCCAAGATTTATGAAATCTAGCTTGAATAAGGGGAAGTATCTGTGCTAATGTATTTTTAACATCGCCTAATACTGCTACATCTGCTTTTACATTTTTATTTACTTCTGCTGGATCAATTTCAAAATGAATTACTTTGGCTTGTTTGGCATAGGTTTCTAGATTACCTGTTACTCGATCATCAAATCGCATTCCTATGGCTATCAACAAATCACATTCATTTGTTAATTTATTAGGACCATAGTTTCCGTGCATTCCTACCATACCTACATTAAGCGGGTGTTTTGTTGGCAATGCAGAAAGTCCTAGAATTGTCCATGCAGATGGTATTCCTGATTTTTCGATAAGATTTTTTAATTCTTCTTCGGCATTTCCTAAAATTACACCTTGCCCGAAAACAATCATTGGTTTCTGGGCTTCATTGATAAGTTTAGCTGCTGCTTCTATAGATTTAGGGTTGGTATCTGGTACTGCTTTGTAGCTTCTTACTCCGTTACATTTTTGGTACTTAAAATCTAATTTTCCAAACTGAGCGTCTTTTGTGATGTCTATTAATACTGGTCCTGGGCGACCAGAGCGTGCTATATAAAAGGCTTTTGCTAAAATTTTTGGTATGTCTTCTGCTTTGGTTATCTGATGGTTCCATTTTGTTATTGGTGTAGAAATTCCAATAATGTCGGTTTCCTGAAATGCATCAGACCCAAGTAAATGAGATCCTACTTGACCTGTGATACATACCATAGGTGTGGAGTCTATCTGTGCGTCTGCTATACCTGTTACAAGATTGGTTGCTCCTGGACCAGATGTAGCAATTGCTACTCCTACTTTACCGCTTGATCTGGCATATCCTTGGGCTGCGTGTGTTGCTCCTTGTTCATGGCGAGTCAATACGTGATGTAATTGATCTTGGTATTTGTATAATTCATCATAGACAGGCATTATGGCTCCTCCGGGGTAGCCATATATTATATCGACTCCTTCTGCTAGAAGACAACGAATTACTGCTTCTGCTCCTGTCATTTGTTCTGTTGTTGTATTTATTTCTTTCTTCAATGTGTTCATTTCTGTTTTCATACACCTATTTATTTGAGTCTAACCAAAAAACACTTAAATGTCGGACTCTTTTATATATTAGTTTAGGATTCTGATTGTGATTAGGGGTTGTTTTTTTATTAAAATTCATCAGTTACACATCCTAATGAGGCGGATGAAACGGTGTGTGCGTATTTGTATAGCACTCCTTTATTAAACTTTAATGGTGGTTTTACCCAATGTGTTTTTCTTTCTTTAATTTCTTGTTCGTCAATGTTCACTTCTATGGTATTGGATATTGCATCGATTGTGATGATGTCTCCATCTTTTACTAATGCTATTAATCCTCCTTCTTGTGCTTCTGGTGTTATATGCCCAACGACAAAGCCGTGTGTACCTCCTGAGAATCTTCCGTCGGTGATTAATGCTACGTCTTTTCCTAATCCGGCTCCCATTATTGCTGCTGTTGGTTTTAACATTTCTGGCATTCCTGGTCCTCCTTTTGGTCCTTCGTATCGGATTACAACTACGTCTCCTTTTTCTACTTTTCCATCTCTTATTCCGTCATTGGCTGCATACTCCCCGTCAAATACTTTTGCTTTTCCTTGGAAACGTAATCCTTCTTTTCCTGTTATTTTTGCTACACATCCGTCTTTTGCTAGATTGCCGAATAATATTCTGAGATGTCCAGTTTCTTTTATCGGATTTTCTATCGTTTTAATTACATCTTGTCCGTCTTTTAGATCTGGTACTTCTAATAAATTTTCTGCTAATGTTTTACCGGTAACAGTAAGGCAATCTCCATGCAATAATCCTTTTTTTAGTAGGTATTTTAATACTGCCGGAATTCCTCCTACTTCGTGTACGTCTTCCATTAGGTGTTTTCCACTTGGTTTTAGGTCTGCCAAAAAGGGGGTTGTGTCGCTTATCTTCTGGAAATCTGCTAATGTGAAATTTATGTCTGCTGCTCTGGCTATTGCTAAAAAGTGTAATACTGCATTGGTTGATCCTCCTAATACGGTTACTAATCGAATTGCGTTTTCTAGTGATTTTCTGGTTACAATATCGAGTGGTTTTATGTCTTTTTCTAATAGAAGTCTCATAGTGTTTCCTGCTGCTATGCTTTCTTGTTCTTTATTATTGCTTATTGCAGGGTTAGAGGAGTTATAGGGTAAAGACATTCCTAATGCTTCTATTGCTGATGCCATTGTATTAGCGGTGTACATACCTCCGCATGCTCCTGCTCCTGGGCATGCTTTTTCTATTACGTTTTTGTATTCTGTTTGGGTAATTGTTCCTGCTACTTTTTCTCCCCATGCTTCGAATGCGGATACTACATCTAATTTTTTTCCTTGATGATTTCCTGAGGCTATGGTTCCTCCATATACTAATATAGATGGGCGGTTTAATCTAAGCATTGCCATTAATGCTCCTGGCATATTTTTATCACAGCCCACCACAGTTACCATTCCGTCATATGACATTGCTTGTACGACTGTTTCCATAGAATCGGCTATTACATCTCTGGATGGTAGGGAGAATCGCATTCCTGGGGTTCCCATAGAGATTCCATCACTTACGCCTATGGTGTTAAATATTAATCCTACTATGTCTGCTTCTTGGGTTCCTTTTTTTACTAGTTTGGCAAGGTCGTTAAGGATGCTCGACCAGCGTGCCGACGCCGCGTCCGGCGTCAGCGGCACGCGCGCCTCCCACGCGTGCTTGTCCTCGCGGCGGATTCCGACGGTCGGTCGGCTCATCGTCAGATCTCCTCGACCCGGTTGTCGAAGCGGATGCCGTGCTCGCGCAGCTCGGCCAGGATCGGTCGGTAGACGTCCGGCGCGGTCGGGATCAGCACGCCGCGATGCCGGGATCGTGCCGTCGAGGATCAGCTTGGCGCCGATCGCCGTGGTCAGCCCGACGGTCTTGGCCATCGCGGTGCGCACCGAGTCCGACGCCGAGCGTGACCATCGACGACTGCTCGCGGCACGCGCTTGCCGTCCAGCTCGTACTCGATCTTGTGCAGCATCACGATCATGTCCCGGTCGTCGGGCCCGAGCGCCCACTTCTCCTCGAGCCGCTTCTGCAGCACCTGCGCCGGCGTGCGCCTGGCGCAGCCCGATCGGCTCGTGCTCGAACAGACCGAGCCACTCCAGCTTGTCGAACTCCGGCGAGTTGAGGTCGAGCTTGAGGTAGGCCCGCACCTTGAGCTCGACCGACATCTCCTCGTCGTACCAGAGGAAGGCGTTGACGAAGTCGCGGTAGGTCATGCTCGTCCGAGTCGCTCGAGCGGCTCGGTGTCGTCGGTCAGCCCGAGCTGGACCAGGCAGTCCCAGGCGTCGCAGAAGCCCGGGCCGGCGCAGCGTGCCGCGGTAGATCGTGTCGACGCCGCGCAGGCCGTAGGCCGAGCGGTACTTGAGCGAGTCGCGGTTGGGGTAGCCCTCGAACTCGCCGTAGCCCGGGACCTCGAGCCGCTCGTAGCGCTTGAACAGCCGGTGGTACGGGATGTACTTGAAGCGGCCGTGGTGCTTGAACTTCACGCCGCCCTGGCCGGCGAGCACCACGTTGCGCGGGTTCCAGGTGAACTTGTAGCGCCAGGGGTTGTCGTCGCGACTCGGGCGCGACGAGCCCGCCGGTGAAGGTCTCGAACGCCGTGATCCGCGCGCCGCGCTGCGCGCAGCCCGTCGAGCTTCTCCATCGCCGACATGTGGTCGATGCCCGGATCGACGCCGACCTCGTTGAGCAGCGTGACGCCGGCCCGCTCGGCCGCCTCGTCCAGATCGCGAATCTCGCGCGAGACGTACGAGCGCCGAGACGAAGTGGCGGCCGTAGTCGACGCAGGCCTCGGCGACCGGCCCGTGCATGTGCGGCCGGCAGCATCGAGACCACGAGCGCGGCCTCGCGGATCAGCCGATCCCGCGTCGTCGTCGTCCTCGACGTCGAGCTCGCCGGCCTCGCCGCACGGATGGTCGCCGACCCGCTCGCGGGCCAGCGCGACGTCGCGGTCGACGACGTGGATCCGCCAGTCTCGGCTCGACGCCTGCTCCAGCAGGTAGTCGATCAAGCACCGACGTCGACTTGCCGGCGCCGATGACGAGCACGCGGCTCATGGCGAACCCCCAACACCGCCCTCGGCGGGAACCCGGAGAAGATACCAGCCCTCGCGGCTAGAACAACGCCCGCCCGAGCCGCTCACCGACCAGCACGGCCATCAGGCACAAGCCGACATTTGCCACCACATTGAGCGCCATCCGGCCGAATCCGGCGTCGCGGGCCAGCGCCAGCGTCTCGTAACCGAACGTCGAGAACGTCGTGAACCCGCCGAGCAGACCGATCCCGACGAACAGCCGCAGTTCGGGCCGGGTCAGCTCGTGCGATTCGAGCCAGGCGCCGACGAGGCCGATCGTGCCGCAGCCGAGCACGTTGACCGCGAGCGTGCCCCAGGGAAATGACGCAGACGCCGGAAGGCGGTGCAGCGCGCCGCTGATCGCGAAGCGCAGCGTCGAGCCGACGAAGCCTCCCATGCCGACCCACAGCAGATTGCTCACGCGATGACTCCCTGACAGCGAGGTGGGTGGAGATTAGCACCGCCCCGGCGTGGCTCCGTTGCCACGGGCGTGTCCCGCGGCCCACGCCGACTCGGCCACGCAGGTCCGTTCGATATTCCCGTAGTGGTCAGGAAATACCTTTTCGACGGCGTTTTTCCGGTGTTCCTCCTTTCCGGTGAGGCGGCGATCGCCCGTGGCACATCGCTCGCTCCTCTCCTTGCCGTCCGCCGAATCGCGGACCGGGTCGAGCCGGACCCGAGATCGACACCGCCGCGGCGCCGGCCAACGTGGCACGAGACAAGGAGACCGATATGACCCCCGTCGACAATCGACCCAACGACACGAAATTGCTGCTCGGTATCGCCGGCCTGGTCGTGCTCGGCACCGCCGGCATCGCCCTGCTGGCCGGATGGAGCGTGAACGGCGACGAGAAGACGCCGGCCACGCGCTCTGCGCAGACGCGACCGGTGGAGTCGCGCCCGGCCCGGACATCGGCACCGATGAAGTCGGCTGCCACGCCTGCGTCCCATCAGCGTGAGCTGCCGGCGATCGCCGCGATCGAGCCGATGCTCGTCGAGCCGATCGTCCCGGTGAGTGAGTTCGCGACCGACGCGTCGTCGGTGTTCGTCCCGCAGCCCGATGAGAACTTCGTCGCGCGCGGTGTGGAGACCTTCGAGGCCCGCGAGTACGCCAAGTCCGTCGGCTACTGGCAGGCCGAGATCGACGCTCGTCCGCAGCGTGCCTGGTCGCAGTACATGCTGGGGCTTTCGCTGTGGAAGAACGGTCAGCACGACGAGGCCGCCGCGGCGATGGAGGCCTCGATCGCGATCGATCCGAGCTCGATCAAGAGCTTCGTCAACCTCTCGCGGATCCAGAACGACCGCGGCGATTTCGAGCAGGCGCTCGAGGCCGCGCGCGCCGGACTGGAGGTGATCCCCGACGACCCGTCCGCGCAGTTCCTCGCCGCGCGCTCGCTGTTCAATCTGGACCGCTTCGATGAGGCCGAGGTCGAACTGATCACCTGCCTCGCCGCCGACCCGGACAACGGCTACGCGCAGAACCTGCTCGGGCTGGTCTTCATGCGACAGGAGCGTGACCTCGAGGCGATCGTCGCCTTCGAGAAGGCGGCCGAGCTGCGACCCGAGACCGCGTTCATCCGCAACAACCTCGGCATGGCGCTCGAGCTGGGCGGCGAGCGCAGCGAGGCGATCGCCAGCTACAGCAAGGCGGTCGAGCTCGACCCGGACCACACGAAGGCCGCGTCGAACCTGGCCCGCCTGCAGCCGGTTGAACCCGTGATCGAGACCGAGGCGGTCGTCGAGGCCGACCCGACGACCGAACAGCCCGTGACGATCGCCGTCGCGACCGACACCGGTGCCGATGGCGTCCGCCCGTAAGTCCTCAGGTGGAGGCGGGCAGTGCCGTGTCGGGGACCCAACATGCGGGTCGAGTCCCCGGGCGCCAAGGTGGCGCGCACTGCCCGCCTTTGCCGCTTGTCCGGGGTCAGGTCTAACATTCCAACATTCGCGAGCAATCGAGTGGGGTCAGGTCTAACATTCCAACATTCGTTCGCGAATGTTGGAATGTTAGACCTGACCCCGTGCTGGAGGACTCGATGCGTCGTGCGGTGTTCTTTCTTTCGTTGTGTCTCGTCGGATGCGCGAGCGCACCTCCCGACGACGACCAGCTGTCGGAACGGGTACGCGCCGAACAACGCAACGACGATGAGCCGGCGCGCGCGGTCAGCGGCAAGCCGGTCGAGTACGGCGCGCTGGGCGAGACGACACTGACCGGGTACCTGGCCCGCCCCAGCGAGGGCGACGGGCCGTTTCCCGGGCTGATCGTCATCCATGAATGGTGGGGCCTCGACGACGGCGTTCGCGCGATGACGCGGCGGCTGGCCGGCGAGGGGTACGCGGCGCTGGCCGTCGATCTCTACGGCGGTCGAAGCGCCGACGATCCCGACGTCGCGCACGACCTGATGGTCGAGGCCATCGCGGACACCGCGTTGCTCGAGGCCAACCTCGCCGCGGCGCACGATTTTCTGCGGCGACGGCTGCGTGCGCCGCGCGTCGGTGCGATCGGCTGGAGCTTCGGCGCCGGCTGGTCGCTCAACACCGCGTTGACGATGCCCGAGTCGATCGATGCGGTGGTGGTCTACTACGGGCGGCTCGAATCCGATCGCGACCGGCTGGCACGACTCGAGCATGCCGCTGCTCGGGCTGTTCGGCGGACGCGACCGGGGGATTCCGGTCGATACCGTCCGTGCGTTCGAGCGCACGGTCGCCGAGCTGGGGATCGAGGCCGAGGTCGTCGTCTACGACGACGCCGGGCACGCCTTCGCCAACCCGACCGGCACCAACTACGAGCCCGAGGCCGCCCGGGACGCCTGGTCCCGCACCGTCGCCTTCCTCGCGGCGCAGCTCGGCTCGGGCTGATCGCGCCGATTGGCGCCGGCGCCGTCCCGGGATGATATTCACACGGTGAGACGCACCCGCCTCGATCCGCCGCAGCCGGCGACCGTCCCGGGCGGCAACGCCCCGCCGCACGGCTACCCGCCGCGCGAGCACCCGATGTCCGGCTGGGACGTCGAGGACGGCGACGGCTCGCGCTGGCTCGCGCCGCCGCACGCGGCGCACGAGGTGCGTCGGCCCTGGTTCCGTCCGCGCAGCGGCTGGTTCCGGCGCCTCGAACGGCGCGCCGGCCACGTGCTGGCGCGCCATGTCTTCCCTCGCGTGCCGGGCATCGCCGTGCCGTACAGCCGGCAGCTGCGCCGCTCGCTCGAGGTGCGCGAGGCGCAGATCGAGCTCGAGCGGCTACCTCCCGAGTTCGATGGCTACACGATGCTGCTCGTCACGGATATCCACGCCGGTCCGTTCATCAGCCGCGCGCCGCTCGTGGAGGTGATGCGACGTCTGAGCGCCGTCGGCGCCGATACGATTCTGCTCGGCGGCGATCTGGTCACGAGCCGGATCGAGGAGATGGCGGACGCGTGCGCGGCGTTCGAGGAGCTGCGCGCACCCGACGGCGTGTTCGCCGTGCTCGGCAACCACGACCACTACACCGGCGCGCCTCGTCGGCTCGTGCGCGCCTCGCGCAGGGAGTCGGGATCGAGGTGCTGCAGAATCGCGCGGTCGAGCTGCGGCGGCGCGGCGCGTCTGTCGCTGGCCGGCGTCGACGACACCTGATCGGGCGACCCGATCTCGGCGCCGCGCTGGCGCAGACGTCACCGCCGGTCGTCCTGCTTTCGCACAATCCCGATCTGTTCT
>CAVYIL010000263.1:0-33949 GCA_963768325.1 uncultured Flavobacteriaceae bacterium
TCCTAAAATAATATTAGCAACAGAGCCGTTATTTTTTATATAAAGAAATCAATTTAAAGAATTTAAATGGTTTCTTTGAATTAAATTATAAATGCAAACGTTTTGAAATATATTGAAATTCTAATAAAACTTCGTAAAATAATTCGTTCTATAAATCTTGAAAGCAAAAAGGTCGAAAAAGAATTAGGTGTTAGTATTCCACAACTTTTAGTGCTTCAATATTTATCTGATCAGCAGGACTATCGTGCCTTTGCTAAAGATATAAAAAGTTATATCAATTTAAATGCCAGTACAGTTTCTGGTATTATTTCCAGATTAGAAAGTAAGGGTCTGGTGGCAAAACTATTAAAGCCCAATGATAAAAGAGCTGTTTATATTACATTGACTGCCAAAGGCGCTTCATTACTTCAGAAATCCCCAATAACGCTTCAGGAAAAATTATCACAAAGACTAAAAAAGTTAACCCCTATTCAGATTGACGAATTGGATAGGAATATAGAATTACTAACTTCTATAATGGATGTTGAAGAAATAGATGCGGCTCCGTTACTTACTATTAAAGAAATACCTGACACTACCAATTAGTAAAACCAATTTTTTGATAACCTGACATCATCACCCTTTTCTGAAATAAAAACTATCTTCTTTATAAATCATCTAAATTGTGCTTTTTGGTATTAATGTAACTATTCACCTGGTTAATTTATTCATTTTCAACGTGTTAAGAACTGTATTTTTACTTTAGTTAGCAATTTGTAAACTTTAAAATAAAATAATGACACTAAAATCAGAGTTTTGGTTATAAATCATCAATAAAATAAAGATTTTTACGCCATATACTTAGAAATATTTAATAAAAATGGCTGAATAGTTACGTATTAATATCGGGTTATAACATATAAATAGTTTCTATACGAACTATTTTTTGTATATTTGTATTTAACCCCTTTAATAGAGCCTTTTACAAGGATTGTTTCTCTAAAAACTAATTACATGATGAAAGAAGAACATATGGAAAGAGCAATTACATGGGTGAACAAAAAATCCATAGTTTCAATGAAAGCAATATCTGATGGATATGAAAATCCTAAAATATTCGTTAGCAAATCTACTAAAGAAGAAATACAGCCCGGTATGTCATTTATCACTCACAGTGGTGTTAAACATTATTCTGAAGTAGCCTTAAAAGATGATAATGAAAAGAAATTGGTCGCTAAATGGAAAGTTCTTAGCTTCCTAGCTTCAATGAAACGGGGGAAACTCCATTTATTAGCTCCCAGAGGTCATAAAGCCTTTACTCAAAAAATGGTAAATCTTCACCAAATCAATGCTGTAGTTCATACATTGTGACAACAAAAACATACACTTAATTAATATCCATTATAAACTTTAAAACAAAAGCGTAAAAATTTATGTCTCAAAAAAACGGAATACCCGGAAACAAAAAAGATTCGAATACAGTAAGAGATGAAATATCCTATTGGAAAATGCAGAACAACGAAAGGAAATGCACTAAATTCTCAGAAATGTCATATTGGGAAATCGTTAGTGCAAACTCCGCCTTATAATATTCGGCTTTGTTGCAAATTTTGTTTTTCAGATATATCTTGTGATAAAAACGTAATGAGAGATTTCAAAGGACGTCATTTTGAAGGTACTGTAATTTTAGGTTGTATACTTTGGTATTGTAAATACGGTATAAGTTATCGGAATTTAGAAGAAATGATGTTGGAGAGAGGTGTTGATGTGGATCATTCTACCTTATATCGTTGGGCTCAAAAGTATGCTCCTGAAATGGAGCGTCGTTTACAATGGTATGGTAAAGGTCGTTCTATAGGTACTTGGCGATTGGATGAAACCTATATTGGAGTGTCTACCTTTGATGTGATGAAACTTTTAATAGCTACTCCAATTTACATGTTATTTAATTTGTAAACTGATTATTATAGATCATCTTTGCAAAAGATGATGCAAAAACTCAACAATAAAATAAAATTAGCTTTAATCTTTTCATTTTCCAGATTCAATCGTATAAATTCATCAACTACTCTAATTTTTAGAGCTATCTAGTTAATTTTCTATTATATGATACTTTCTTTTCTTGTATCACGCTTATCAATTAAAAACATAAATTCAAAATTATTATGAAACTAACAACTTTTGATGCTTTTAATCAAATTTCTCCTTTGGAAATAGTAAGAGTTACAAACTTCCTTTATGAGCATCTTGAACAATATGGAGACACTAAAAATGCTATACGGAATGCCATTGCTTATGCAGCAAAAGTGCATACAGACTTGGGAGGTTATGTATTTACTATGTCAAAAAATAAACAAATTATTGGGGCAGTGATAATCAATAAAACGGGTATGGATCAATATGTTCCAGAAAATATTTTGGTATACATTGCCACTCACAAAGAATATAGAGGAAAGGGGTTGGGGAAAAAACTAATGCAGTATGCTATTGATAACTGTAAAGGAGACATTGCATTGCACGTAGAAAAAGATAATCCAGCCAAATTTTTATATGAAAAATTAGGGTTTACAAATCCATATTTAGAAATGCGTTTAAATCGAAATAAAGAATAAAAATATATTTTAATGATAGCGATATTAAAGAGTCATAATTTTAATATAGCAATAAAAAGCTATGGGGAAAACTTGTTTTTTTAAGCTACAATGAGGCAAAATGTATTAGTGTTAATTATGTTTTTCTAAGACTTTTTGGTTTTAGGATTGTTTATTTATGTTTTTGGAAATATGTTTGTGAAGAATTCATCTTCTAGAGTAAATATTTACTCCATTATAGCAGTAGGATGTATTACTATAGCATTGATTATATCTAAGATAGAATTACCTTTAGGTTCAAATTCGAATTTCTTTGGATTTGTTGCTGATCTAATCAATATTATTTAATCTATTGAAGTAAACAAAATAAAATGGCAGAATTAGTAATTTATTCCGAAAAAATAAAAGAAAACATAAAATACTTAAGTGAGTATTTTGAAGCAAATAATATCGAGTGGAGTTTGATTACAAAGGTGTTTTCTGGTGATGAAATGTTTCTAAAAACTATCTTGACCAAAGATGTTATAGATAAAATGAACTCTGTTGGAGATTCACGATTAACTAGTTTAAGAAATTTAAGAAAGGTTAATCCTAATATAAAAACTATCTATATAAAGCCTCCTGCCGAAATATATTCGGATGAAATTGTGAAATATGCAGATATATCATTAAACACCACCCTAACAACCATTCTGTCGCTAAATGAGTCTGCAAAGAAAAAAAATAAAATTCATAAAATTATTATAATGATTGAGTTGGGAGAATTAAGAGAAGGGGTAAATAGAGAACATATTATAGGTTTTTACAAAAAGGTATTCAATCTATCTAATATTGAAGTTATTGGTATAGGTTCTAACTTAGGTTGCATGTACGGCGTTGAGCCAACATACGATAAACTTTTACAATTATCCCTATATAAGGAATTGATTTCTGCAAAGTTTAATAAAGAGTTGAAATATGTTTCAGGAGGAACCTCTATTACTCTTCCTTTGATTGAAAGAAAAGATGTCCCTAAAGATGTAAATCATTTTAGAGTAGGAGAGGCCATCTTTTTTGGAATTAGTCCGTTAGATGGAAAGCAATTTAAAGAGTTGCATACGGACACTTTTGAATTTTACGCAAATATAATTGAACTTAAAGAAAAAAATATCGTTCCTAACGGAGTTATTGGTAAAGCAAATATCGGGTTCATATCCGAGTATAATGACGATGATGTTGCAGAAACATCTTACAAAGCCATTTTAGACTTTGGCTTGTTAGATGTTGATAAAGAAGGAATTGATGCATATGACAATGACGCTTCCTTTGTGGGTATCACGTCTGATATGTTTGTTATTGATGTTGGAAACAACAAAACAAAATCTGGAAAAACCAAATATAAAGTAGGTGACAAAGTAAAATTTAAACCAAATTATATGGCTGTTGCTCGATTATTAAACTCAAAATTTATTGAAAAATTATATTTGTAGTTGTGGTAAGTAAAATAGACCATTTAAAAAATAATCTCAAATTTTTTAAATGGCAAAAAAGTAGTTAATGCACTTAATATTTGTAGGTAATTAAAGACATAATCTAAATCAACCCTTTATTATATGGTGCTTTTGAAAAGAAGCAATCTTTAAACTCTTTATCGAGTTTTTTCAATAATTCATACATAGAATTTATGGGCTTCTAAGATTGGTTTTTTAGCCCCCAATAAGTTCGGAGTGTTATTTTAAATTTCAAATAATACCTTTAAGATATGAAATACAAGAAATGGAGCTTACCCGAAAAGTTAGAAATTCTAGCCTCTTCAGAAGCAATAGAAATCGTTGAGACTTGTCGTAAATACAGTCTTAGTACAGGGACTTTATATAGTTGGAAGAAGAAGCATGATAATCAAGGAGAAGCTGGCTTAAGAGTTGCTTATGATGCCCGTAGTAAGGAGTTAAAGCAATCAGAGGAAGAAAACAGAATACTCCGTAAATTATTAAGTAACAATGAAATTGAATTAGAAGTTCAACGTGAGCTTTTAAAAAAGGAAATGAATATCTTTTATATTTATGATATTTTTCCCCAAATTATTCTAACTCCCTTTTTGTTATATTCCATACTTTTGCGCTTTAATTATAAAAAAATAATATGAAACCAACATTTGTAATTTATTTAAGTGTATTAGTTATTGTGCTATTTAGTTGTGAAACTGAAAATGACACTAATTATATTGAGAAAAACACGCAAATAAACTTAGGAATAAACAAAAATTCTAAATCTTCTTTAATAATTCCAGAATCAGAAGAAACACCTAGCGGGTATATTGTGACTTATCTTTATCAGGATTTCAAAACTATTACTAAACTTAACGGACAAGAAGAACTAAAAGTCGTAAAATCAGAAGAAACACCTAATGGCTATATTGTGACTTATCTTTATCAGGATTTCAAAACTATTACTAAACTTAACGGACAAGAAGAACTAAAAGTCGTAAAATCAGAAGAAACACCTAATGCCTATATTATAACTTACCTTTATCAGGATTTCAAAACTATTACTAAACTTAACGGACAAGAAGAACTAAAAGTCGTAAAATCAGAAGAAACACCTAATGGCTATATTGTAACTTACCTTTATCAAGATTTCAAAACTATTACTAGATTAAATGGGCAGGAAACTTTGAAAATTGTTAAATCTGAAAAAACACCTAATGGGTATGTTGTAACCTATCTATACCAAAATTTTAAAACCATCACTAAGTTAAATGGACAAGAAACATTAAAAATTCCCATATCTGAGGACACTCCTATTGGATATATTGTTACACGCTTATATGTTAATTATAAAATAATCACTAAATTATCAGAGGAAGAGCCGTCTAATAGCTTAAAAAACACAATCATAAAAACGTAATAACTTTATAACACCAATTTTCTCATGAATTTACTGCAATAAAATATTCTTTTTATCTATCGCATATATAAAAAAATAAGTCGTTTTCTTTTACAGTAAATTCATAAGAAAAATGGTGTGACAACAATTGTGATTTGTTAAAAGCACGATTTAGCATTTTATTTATCTCATTTAGTGTCCAATATGCTTACTGAGTTATTTAGATAATTACTTATCTTTATCAAATTAAATATTTAATCAATTTTCTTATTTTTTTCCAACATATTTTATTTTTAAACATTATAAAACTACATTAAGTGTCTGAACAAAAATATATAGAACAGTTAGAGCGAGAAAAAAAAGCACTACAAGACCAATTAAATAAGTATAAATTAAAAAAAGAAAAAAAGAAAAAATTTAGATTTTGGCTATTTAAAAAATCAAGTGTTCCTTTTTTAGGCGTTCGGCTTAAACAAAGCATTACCAAAGCAATAACTGAATTTAAGGAAACTAAAACTGTTTCTGTAGATACTGTTTCTGATGTCTCGTCTAATATTATATGGCGTTTTACCAGAATAGGCATCTTTGCATTCTTTATGACTATAATCCCTAGCTTAATACTAATTTTTCAGACCAAGTTATTTGTTAATCAAAATAAATTGGTGAAAAATCAGAATGCATTGATAGAAACTAGTCGGAGGTCTTCTTTAGTTTTTGTAATGGATAATGTAATGAGTGATCTAAATGACGAATTAAAATATAAAGGTACGAGTGAACGTAATATTAGCCGAACATTAGAGGCTAGAATTGTTAGTTTATGTATGGCAATGAAACCATATAGATATTTTGAAAACGGAGAATTAGTTGGTAGAGAAATAAGCCCTGAACGAGGTCAGTTATTATATGGGTTACTAAAGAGTGATATGGGAAAAGAGGCTTTTAGAGACATTCTAAACACAGCAGACTTTAGTTATACCAATCTAAAAGATGTTATACTGGGCAGAGGATTATTCCTTAAATACGCAAGATTAAAATACTCTGATTTTTCTAATGTAGAGATGCCTGAAACTAATCTAGAAGGAAGCACACTAAATCAAACCGATTTTACTGGTGCTAACCTATCTGATAGTAGCTTAATTAAAGCTGATCTTACTGGTGCTATTTTATTAAACACAGAGTTATCTAGTGTAGACTTTACTTATGCTAAGCTTTTTGGAGCTGATTTAACAAATGCGGATTTAACTGAAGCAAAATTATGGGGAACTAAATTGAATAATGCTAACTTAACAAATGTAACATTAGATAATGTTATTGTAAATAGAGAAGATTGGATCACTTATGTTTCCGATTCACTAAATCTTAAGGGCGCAAAAAGTATTTCAGATAGGTACAAAATAAAAAAACAAGGAAAACAACAATTTGTTATTGTTCCTAAAGGATAAATATTCTGTTAATTTTTTTAAACCCTCACCTCATTATCTAATACAGAAAAAGTATGTTAGATAATGGGGACCAATACCTCTGTATTCTTATTGTCGCGGTAAGGTTTTAATTAAGAGATATGGAGTTTATTTAAAAAACAACAAAAATATTACTCGAAATTACATATACTGTCTTAAAAGTTAATTTTTTCGTATAAAAAACTTACAAAAACAGACTTTATTCAATATTACGCCATTAATTAAATCTAGACTAAAATTCAACTAAAGCAACGAAACTTCTTCAATTACACATAGCCATAGACCAACTATTTAATTTATAAAAGCACTTATAAGAAACGAATTCTAGCTAAACCATAACGAATACTAAAACTAGTATCTTTAAACTACTTCTTATAACTATATTTGACCCAACTAAAACAAACTCAACTAATAACATATTTATTATAAACATAGTTTTTTTGTTTCTAGATGAATAATTAAACTGTATATGAATTTTTATTGAACTAAAAAAGTTTTAACAATTATTGAAACCACAAACAGCGGAAAGAGTGCCCTTCTTAAACCGTAAAAACGTTTCAAAAAATTGTCCTCGACTAACTATCGAACTTTCAAAACTTTTAAAATGCATTTTATCCCCTTTCTAAGAAGTCTAGAAATCAGAAAGATGATAAAATGCATTTATTATTATATTGAAGTGGTTTAAACTTTTTCAATATTCCATAAAAATAGATACGATAGAAAACTCCACTTTTATCCGTTTCTTATGCAATTTGATCAAAATATTTCACAAAACTCTTTCGCTCAATCAACTGAAAATAAAAGGAAAATAAAAAAGACAAAACAATATAACATAATACGAAATAAGTTCCCCCTTCAATAAAACGATCTATACCAAACCAACCATTTCCCTGAATAATTAAATAAATTCCGAATCCAAATTTAAGAATTTCTGCAAATAACGAGATATTATGACGATCCATCAGCGATGTATACGCAAATATTGAAATCATTAAAAAAATGGAGTAATTAATAACGTTACCAAAATCAAGTTTGCCAAAACTAATAAGTAAATAATACATAAGAATAATTGTAATCGTCAAATGTAACCAAGACCATATAATAAAAGACAAAGAACATTCAGTTGAGTATTTTATTCGAGTATAAGGATTCGTAGTAATCTGTATAGGAAACTTTTCTTTAACATCCTCAGGTCTCCATCCAGTAGACATAAACCATATTATAATTTTGTCTTTCCAGTTTTTAGTTCTCCAAGCATCTTTGATAATACCCCAAACATGGATAAAATTAATTAAAAACGGGTTCCAAGTATTCACAGGTTTTTTTACTCCATAAACGGGTGGTATTTCTGACAGCTCTTCTTGAAATGTTCCGAAAAGTTTGTCCCAAAAAATAAAAATTGTAGAAAAATTTTTGTCGAGATACTGGTCATTTATAGCGTGATGTACTCTGTGATGAGAAGGAGTAACCAAAATATATTCTAAAAATCCCATTTTGTTTATCAATTTAGTATGATACCAAAATTGAGAAAAAAAATGTATTGGAGCTACCAAGGCAACTACCTCTTTAGGAATGCCAATTAAGGCCAGAGGGATATATAAAAAGAAATAGATTGATACTATAGCCGAAACATTTTGACGCAAAGCACATGCCAAATTATACTCTTCACTACTATGATGAATAATATGCCTATTCCAAAACAAATTAACAGAATGATCAAAGCGATGAGACCAATACCCTACAAAATCCAAACCAATAAATGTTAAGATATAAGTTAAAACAGAAGATTTTATTTCAATTAAAGCAAAATTATCTACCATCCATTCATAACTTACTATAATAATAGCGATTCCCATTAGTGTTTTCAAAGAATTCGTAATCCCTGAGCTAATACTAGAAATTGTATCCATCGCTTCATTAACAGCAATACCTTTCCATTTACTTATTAAGTATTCAATTAAAATTAATACGACAAAACCCGGTATAGCGTAGCTTACTGCAAGAGCATAAGTTTCCATAAAATTTGTTTTTACTAAAAATAAGGAAAGTAAAGCAACTTAGAAAATAGAATTCTAATAATTAATAAATTACAGGGCAAAATAGCAACACATGCTATATCGTTCAGAAAGAGCACTTTCCCTCATTAAAAAAAACAAAATAAAAGGAATTATTTTTTTCATTATAAAAGACTATATTTGCAGCCTGAAAAAAGCTTGTATTCAACTTAATAGAATCCAAGTTGTTTTTAACACAGATAAATACTAAACATTAAATAGTTACATAATGTCTAAAGTTACGGGTAAAGTATCACAAATTGTAGGTCCGGTTATCGATGTAGAATTCGCTGCCGGTACAGAATTACCAAGAATTTACGATTCGTTAGAAATTAATAAAGCCGACGGCAGTAAGCTAGTATTAGAGATTCAATCTCACATTGGAGAAAACACCGTTCGTACTATTGCAATGGATTCCAGTGATGGATTAAGCAGAGGAATAGAAGCAGTAGCAACAGGAGCTACTATCCAAATGCCAATTGGTGGTGATGTTTATGGACGTTTATTTAACGTAATAGGTGATGCTATTGATGGTCTAGGAGATTTGCCAAAAGCTGGCGACAATGGTCTCTCTATTCACCGTCAAGCACCAAAATTTGAAGACTTATCAACTTCTACAGAGGTGTTATTTACAGGTATTAAAGTAATCGACCTTATCGAGCCTTATGCTAAAGGAGGTAAAATTGGATTATTTGGAGGTGCTGGAGTAGGTAAAACGGTATTAATTCAGGAGTTGATTAACAATATTGCTAAAGGACATGGTGGTCTTTCTGTTTTTGCTGGAGTAGGTGAAAGAACACGAGAAGGAAATGACCTTTTAAGAGAAATGCTAGAATCTGGGATCATCAATTATGGTAAGGATTTTATGCATTCAATGGAAAATGGAGGATGGGATCTTTCTAAAGTAGATAAAAATGCACTGAAAGAATCTAAAGCGACTTTTGTATTTGGGCAGATGAACGAGCCACCGGGAGCACGTGCTAGAGTAGCTCTTTCTGGACTTACTATTGCGGAATATTTTAGAGATGGAGCAGGAGACGGTCAAGGAAAAGACGTGCTTTTCTTCGTAGATAACATTTTCCGATTTACACAAGCAGGTTCCGAGGTATCTGCGCTTCTAGGGCGTATGCCTTCTGCTGTAGGGTATCAACCTACATTAGCAACAGAAATGGGTGTAATGCAAGAACGAATAACATCTACCAAAAAAGGATCCATAACATCTGTACAGGCAGTTTATGTGCCTGCTGATGATTTAACAGATCCAGCACCAGCAACCACATTTGCTCACTTAGACGCAACAACCGTATTATCTCGTAAGATAGCAGAGCTTGGAATATATCCAGCGGTAGATCCATTAGATTCTACTTCTAGGATTCTTAGTGCAGATATATTAGGAGATGATCACTATAATTGTGCGCAAAGAGTAAAAGAGCTACTACAGCATTATAAAGAACTACAAGATATTATTGCTATCCTTGGAATGGAAGAATTATCAGAAGATGACAAACTTTCTGTATATAGAGCTCGTAAAGTACAACGTTTTTTATCGCAGCCATTCCACGTAGCAGAACAATTTACAGGAATACCAGGAGTATTAGTAGATATAAAAGAAACAATCAAAGGGTTTAACATGATTATGAATGGTGAATTAGATCACTTACCAGAAGCTGCTTTTAACCTAAAAGGATCTATTGAAGAAGCAATTGAAGCTGGCGAAAAAATGTTAGCAGAAGCGTAAACAGTTAGCGATAAACAGTGTCAAATTCTACAAAAGAAAAACCCTGTTAGTTGTCAACTACAAACTAATAAAGTATGTATTTAGAAATAGTAACTCCAGAAACATTATTATACAGTGGCGAAGTAACTTCTGTTGCATTACCAGGTGTAAATGGAGAATTTCAGATGTTAGATAATCACGCACCTATAGTTTCATTGTTGGGACAAGGAAATATAAAAATTTATGGCAACATAACTTTAGAAGAAGGAGTTCAGGATAAATTTTCAAAAGGCAGTAATAACACAACTCTTCTTTCTATTAATTCAGGCATTATAGAATTAAAAGATAATAAGGTTATCGTTTTAGCAGATTAATTAAATTAGAAATCGCCCTGTAAAACAATAGTAAAAAGTCCCAAATTCCTTTAAAATCAGAATTTGGGACTTTTTATATACCGGATTATACGCGATAAGTGTTTTTTTTGACAAACATCAAACTAGATGCTCCCGATCCACAAAAAACAACCAAACATTTGTTAGCTAATAATCAAAATCACACGCAAATTTTATTTATTTTATAACCTTATTTGGAGCACTAATAAATCACATATAGATTTTCTTTATTACATTATACAATAGATAAAGTAAAGGTTTCGTGAAAAAAATATACTTATGTAGTATATTTGCAATTCATTTAGGATTAATCTATTCATGAAGAGGTATGATTAAAGTTTCGGACATAGCAAAAAAAAAGATCATAGAGTTAATGACTGATGACGGGTATGATGCTGTAACAGATTACGTTCGTGTTGGAGTAAAAAGCGGAGGTTGTTCAGGACTGTCCTATGATTTGAAATTTGACAAAAACAAAGAAGAAGGAGACAAAGTATTTGAAGACAATGATATAAGAATAATAGTTGATAAAAAAAGTTTTCTTTATCTTGTTGGAACTACATTAGAATATTCAGGAGGTCTTAATGGAACAGGGTTTGTTTTTAATAACCCTAATGCCAGTAGAACTTGTGGTTGTGGAGAAAGTTTTTCACTATAAAATTTAAAAGGAGAATTTTGACGTAAATTCAGGATATTGAAGATGGCTTATACAGAAGATGATTTAAAGAAAGAATTAGAAAGTAAGGAATATGAATATGGGTTTTATACCGATATCGAGTCAGACACTTTTCCGGTGGGGTTAAACGAAGGTGTCGTTCGTGCGATTTCTAAGAAAAAGGAAGAGCCCGAATGGATGACAGAGTGGCGACTAGAAGCTTTTCGGATATGGAAACAAATGGAAGAACCTGATTGGGCTAATGTAAAATATAAAAAACCCGATTTCCAAAAAATATCCTATTATTCAGCTCCCAATAAAAAACCAAAGTACAATAGTATTGATGAAGTGGATCCTGAACTTCTAGATACCTTTAAGAAGCTAGGAATATCTTTAGAAGAACAAAAGAAATTGGCTGGTGTAGCAGTAGATATTGTAATGGACTCTGTTTCTGTAGCAACCACATTCAAAGATACTTTAGCAAAAAAAGGGATTATATTTTGCCCTATCTCAGAAGCAATTAAAGAACATCCTGAGCTGGTACGAAAGTATCTTGGAACAGTAGTTCCTCAAAAAGATAATTTTTATGCAGCATTAAACTCCGCTGTATTTAGCGACGGTTCCTTTTGTTATATTCCAAAAGGGGTAAAATGTCCTATGGAATTATCCACTTACTTTAGAATAAACCAAGCAGGAACAGGTCAATTTGAAAGAACACTGGTCATAGCTGACAAAGGTAGTTATGTAAGTTACTTAGAGGGCTGTACCGCTCCATCTAGAGATGAAAATCAATTACACGCTGCTGTAGTAGAGTTAATAGCTTTAGATGATTCAGAAATCAAATATTCTACTGTTCAGAACTGGTATCCTGGTAATGAAGAAGGCGTTGGAGGCGTTTATAATTTTGTTACCAAAAGAGGTTTATGCGAAACCAATTCTAAGATTTCTTGGACACAGGTAGAAACTGGATCTGCAATAACATGGAAATATCCTTCTTGCATTCTAAAAGGGGATAATGCGACTGGAGAATTTTATTCGATTGCAGTTACTAATAATTTTCAACAGGCAGATACTGGTACAAAGATGATACATTTAGGTAAAAACACTAAAAGTACTATTATATCTAAAGGTATTTCTGCAGGAAAATCTCAAAATAGCTACCGAGGATTGGTACAAATTCATAGTAGAGCCACAAATGCTCGTAATTTTTCGCAATGTGACTCTTTATTAATGGGAGATGAATGCGGAGCTCATACATTTCCATATATAGAAGTAAAAAATAAAACCGCTCAGATAGAACATGAAGCTACTACCAGTAAAATAGGTGAAGATCAAATCTTTTACTGTAACCAAAGAGGAATAAATACAGAAAAGGCTATTGCGTTAATAGTCAATGGCTTTAGTAAAGAAGTACTTAATAAACTGCCTATGGAATTTGCTGTAGAAGCCCAAAAACTTCTCGAAATATCTCTAGAAGGTTCTGTAGGGTAATAATCAATCTAAAATCTCTCACAAATGAAAAAAAGTTTTCTCTTAATTATCTTAAGTCTAGTTATTTTTTCCTGTAAAAAAGAAAAATCTGATTCTGAAAATATTCAACCTACCTTAATACGAGGAGAATTTATTATCGTTTCTGGTGCTGCTGTAATTAAAGGAGATGACTTTATTTATGGCGTAAAGTTAAATGAAATGACGGATGAGCTATCCAAAAGGGTCACTCCTTTAAAAAGAGAAGAGTATGATATGGTACCTGTGGTTATCAATGGTATAATAAGACCTAACACCGAAGAAGGATGGGAAAAAATCGTTGAAATAACAGAAATTATTAATGTAGCTGCACCTACATCTAAGCTACCTGTAAAAATAAAATCTTCTAAAAATGAGGAGAATATTGATGCTGGTTCGGAAGAAGAAAAAACTGAAAAAGAAAGTTAATATATAATAATTCAATCTCTTAGGAGATATATAGACAGTCATTATAATGCTAGAAATAAAGGGATTACATGCAAATGTTGAAGGTAAAGAAATTCTAAAAGGTCTTAATCTAATTGTTAAAGCAGGAGAGATACATGCCATAATGGGACCTAATGGAGCTGGAAAAAGCACTTTAGCTAATATCATAGCTGGCAAGGAAGAATACCAAGTCACAGAAGGTAAAATATTATTAAATGGAGAGGACATAGAGGACTTGGAAACAGAGGAGCGTGCACATAAAGGGGTTTTTCTATCCTTTCAATATCCTGTAGAAATACCAGGGGTAACAGTAACTAATTTCATGAAAACAGCGATTAATGAAACTAGAAAAGCACAAGGATTAAAAGAAATGCCTGCCAAGGATATGTTAAAAAAAATTCGAGAAAAGGCCGAATTATTAGAAATCGACAGAAAATTTTTGTCCCGTTCCTTAAATGAAGGGTTTTCTGGGGGTGAAAAAAAGCGAAATGAAATATTTCAGATGGCTATGATGGAGCCTAAATTAGCCATACTTGATGAAACAGATTCGGGACTGGATATTGACGCTTTGCGAATTGTAGCTAGTGGAGTTAACAAGTTAAGAAACAAGGATAATGCAATTATATTGATTACTCATTATCAACGATTATTAGACTATATAGTTCCTGATTTTGTACACGTTTTATATGATGGCAGAATCGTAAAGTCAGGAACAAAAGATTTAGCTCTAGAGTTAGAAGAAAAAGGATACGATTGGATTAAGGAAGAAATTAAAGCGTAATTAGTTGAAATTTTGTAGTAAACTTTATTGAAACTACAAACAAACAACGACAACAAACGACTATAAAATGGAATTAAAGGAAAAGTTGGTATCTTCTTTTTTGGCTTTTGAGAACACAGTTGACGTAGATTCTCCTGTACACGATATCCGAAATCAAGCTATTAGAGTTTTTGAAGAAAAAGGGTTTCCGACTAAGAAAGAAGAAGCTTGGAAATACACCTCATTAAATACCGTATTAAAACATGATTATAGTGTTTTTCCCAAAGAGGAGAATGCACTAGAATTTACAGATGTGAAAAAATATTTTTTACACGACCTCGATACCTATAAAATTATTTTTATAGATGGTAAATACTCGTCTCATTTATCAGAGACAACACATGACAAAATAGATGTCTGTTTGATGTCTTCTGCTTTGACACACACTAAGTATAAACCTGTTATTGACAATTATTTTAATAAAATTGTAAACCACGATGGTCTTACCTCTTTGAACACTGCTTTTTCTAAAGAGGGTGCATATATATTTATACCAAAAAATAAATTGGCGGATAAACCAATACAAATAATCCACTTTTCTACTGGTAATGAATCTGCTATGATGCTACAACCTCGTAATTTGATCATTCTAGAAGAGAACTCTCATGTTCAGATAATAGAACGCCACCAAAGCCTTACGGACAATCCTACATTTACAAATTCTGTAACTGAAATATTCGTGGGCAAAAATGCAGTTTTAGATTATTATAAGATTCAGAATGATAATCAAAACGCTACACTTATTGACAACACTTATATTGAGCAGCAAGCAAAAAGTATAGGGTCAGTACATACTTTTGCTTTTGGAGGAAATATAACAAGAAACAACCTGAATTTCTTTCAAAAAGGAGAGGGGATTGATTCCGTTCTTAATGGAGTTACCATCATAGAAGGAAAACAGCATGTTGACCATAACACATTGGTTCATCATACTGAACCTAATTGTGAGAGTCATCAAGATTATAAAGGTATTTTTGATGAAAAAGCAATAGGTGTTTTTAATGGTAAAATCATTGTTGATAAGAAAGCACAAAAAACAAATGCATTTCAGTCTAATAATAATATTTTATTGAGTGATAAAGCTACTATTAATTCTAAACCACAATTAGAGATTTTTGCTGATGATGTAAAATGTTCGCACGGATGTACTGTAGGTCAATTAGATGAAAATGCTTTGTTTTACATGAGATCTAGAGGTATTGGAGAAAAAGAAGCTAGTGCCTTATTAATGTATGCTTTTGCGAATAATGTTTTGGCAGGTGTTAAAATTCCTCAGCTAAAAAACAGAATTAGCAATCTTATTACAGATAAATTGGGGGTGGATATAGGGTTTGACTTGTAATATAGTTAGCCTGAAATCTACTAATGAAAACTGTTTTTAGTTTGGACTTCCTAGTGATTTATGCTACCCTTATTCACTTTTTTCACTAATATATCTGTTGTTTTTTGTTGCACACTAAGAACACTAATGTTATGGAATTCAGAATAAAAGAAGTAGTACTATTTTCCTCATGAATTTACCGCAATAAAATATTCTTTTTACCTATCTGCTTCTAAATAAAAATAAGGCGTTTTCTTTTGCAATAAATTCATGAGGAAAATGGTATAATCTAATCAAACTTAAAATTCGAAAATTTATCCTGTATTTCATCAAACACAGCAAACACATCTATTGAATTGTCATTAGTTACCATTTTAGTTCTATATTCCTTAAAATGTGGAATTCCTCTAAAATAGTTAGTATAATGTCTACGGGTTTCAAATACCCCTAATTTTTCACCCTTCCAATCAATAGCCATCTGCAAATGTCTCCGCGCAGCTTGTACTCGTTCCTCTATTGTTGGTGGTGGTAAATGTTCTCCTGTTTTAAAATAATGTTTTACTTCATTAAAAAACCAAGGATAACCAATGCTAGCCCTGCCAATCATGGCTCCATCTAATCCATATTTATTACGCATTTCCAGGGCACGTTCTGGAGTGTTTACATCTCCATTTCCAAAAACAGGGATATGCATTCTTGGATTGTTTTTAACCTCAGCAATTGGTTTCCAATCCGCATCTCCTTTATATAACTGTGCTCGTGTACGTCCATGTATGGCAATAGCCTTAGCTCCTACATCTTGTAAACGTTCTGCTACCTCTACTATTTTGATAGAATCATGATCCCATCCTAGTCTCGTTTTTATGGTAATTGGTAATTTTGTGTGTTTAACCATTGCCTCTGTTAGCGAAACCATAAGGTCTATATCTTTAAGAATACCTGCTCCTGCACCTTTACTTACGACCTTTTTTACGGGACAACCAAAATTGATATCGATAATATCTGGGTTAGAAGCTTCTACTATTTCTACAGATTTTAACATAGAATCTAGATTAGCTCCAAAGATCTGAATCCCTACAGGACGTTCTCTTTCATAAATATCCAGCTTCATTACGCTTTTGGCTGCATCTCTAATTAAACCCTCTGATGATATAAACTCAGTATATACTACATCTGCTCCATACTCTTTGCATAATGCCCTAAAAGGGGGGTCACTTACGTCTTCCATTGGAGCTAATAATAACGGAAAATCACCTACATCTATGTCTCCTATCTTTGCCAAAAAATTATGTTTGTTAAGTTATAAATATCATTAATTATATGGCAAAAATACAAATTCTTAAAAGACATATAATACAAGAAAGTTTTTGTAATTTAAATAATAAGGAAGTTACGATACAAACCTTCTAAAATCAATTATATTTGCAAGTTATTACCCTAATGGAATTTACTTGATAAAATTGCTCATTAGTACTCGTTTTTATCATAGCAACAATTTGATTATTATACAATAGAGGATAGATTGATGATGGATAACAAAACAAGAAACAATCAAAATAAATTGATTAATAAGAATTAGTAAGGGGTTTTAAAAACTGACAAAATAGTATCACCACTATGTAATTTTGAATTAGATGAAGAACATTAGAAACTTTTGTATTATTGCACATATAGACCACGGAAAAAGCACATTGGCTGATCGTCTTTTGGATTTTACAGGATCCGTAACAGCTAGAGAAGCTCAGGCTCAATTACTGGATAATATGGATTTAGAACGTGAGCGCGGGATAACTATCAAAAGCCACGCAATACAAATGGACTACACTTATAAGGGTGAGCAATACATATTAAACCTGATTGACACTCCTGGACATGTAGATTTTTCATACGAAGTTTCTCGTTCTATTGCTGCCTGTGAAGGTGCTTTATTAATAGTCGATGCTGCTCAGAGCATTCAAGCGCAGACGATTTCTAATTTATACCTTGCATTAGAAAATGACTTAGAAATTATTCCTGTATTGAATAAAGTAGATTTACCTAGTGCTAATCCCGAAGTGGTTACAGATGACATCGTGGATTTGTTAGGGTGTAGTCCTACAGATGTAATCCCTGCTAGTGCTAAAACTGGTATTGGGATTGAAGAGATCTTAACTGCCATTATCGAACGTATTCCTCCTCCAAAAGGAAATCCTGACGAACCTTTACAAGCTCTAATTTTTGACTCTGTTTATAATCCATTTAGAGGTGTTGAGACTTATTTTAGAATATTTAATGGCGAAATTAAAAAAGGGCAACAGATTAAATTTGTTGCTACTGGAAAAAACTATTATGCGGACGAAGTTGGGACTCTGAAGCTTAATCAAGTTGCTAAGAATGTTATCAAAACTGGCGACGTTGGATATTTAATCACTGGTATTAAAGAGGCTCGGGAAGTCAAAGTGGGAGATACCATAACAGATGCTAAAATCCCTACTCAGAATGCTGTTTCTGGGTTTGAAGATGTAAAACCAATGGTTTTTGCTGGGATATATCCTGTAGATACTGAAGATTATGAGGAACTCCGAAATTCTATGGAAAAATTACAGCTTAATGATGCGTCTTTAGTTTTTGTTCCAGAAAGCTCTGCTGCTTTAGGTTTTGGTTTCCGTTGCGGATTCCTTGGAATGCTACATATGGAAATTATTCAAGAACGTTTAGAGCGCGAGTTTAATATGACTGTTATTACTACTGTTCCTAATGTGTCTTATCACGCCTTTACTAACAAAAATCCTGAGGATATTATTGTCGTAAATAATCCTTCTGATTTACCAGAACCCTCTTCATTAAATCGAGTTGAGGAACCATATATAAAGGCTTCTATTATTACCAAATCTGATTTTGTTGGGTCTGTTATGTCCTTATGTATTGAGAAACGAGGTGAGTTAACCAGTCAGTCTTATCTTACTACAGAGCGGGTTGAACTTACTTTTGATATGCCGCTAGCTGAAATTGTATTTGATTTTTATGATCGTTTAAAAACAATTTCAAAAGGATATGCTTCATTTGATTATTCTCCTATTGGTATGCGTGCTTCTAAATTGGTTAAGGTGGATTTGTTGCTTAATGCTAATATAGTGGATGCTTTATCTGCTTTGTTACACCAAGATAATGCTTATAGTATTGGTAAAAGAATTTGTGAAAAACTAAAAGAATTGATTCCAAGACAGCAATTTGATATTCCTATTCAGGCTGCTATTGGTGCTAAAATCATTGCTCGTGAAACGGTTAAAGCTCTTCGTAAGGATGTTACTGCAAAGTGTTACGGAGGGGATATTTCTCGTAAACGTAAGTTGCTAGAAAAACAGAAAAAAGGGAAGAAACGTATGCGCCAAATTGGTAATGTAGAGATTCCTCAGGAGGCATTTATGGCTGTACTTAAGTTAAACGATTAGCCTTATTACAAGGCTAATCTCTTATTTTGGATAGAAAAAAATAGTGCGCTCATATCTATTACATTTTAGTAATTATAAACTCTGATCGTCTATTGAGTTGGTGTTCTTCTTCATTACAGATTACACCATCTGCACATTTATTCACTAGTTTATTTTCTCCATAACCTTTAAATGTTAATCTATTGGGCGGTATTCCTTTTTCGATTAAATACTCCATAGTAGATTTGGCTCTGTTACTGGATAGGGTTTCGTTATATATAAAACTCCCCCTACTATCGGTATGGCTTCTGATATCAATATTCATTGTTGGGTATTGATCTAAAACAACCAATATTTTTTCTAATTCTAATGAGGCGTCATAGCGGATATTATATTTATCATAATCAAAATAGATCATCGGTATACCTAAAACTTTTGCCAAATCGTCACCTGCTTTTATTGTTTGCTTATTAGGATCTAATCTTAATTCTATTTTAAGTTCTTGCTTTTTTTTAGGGGTAGTAAAACGTTTCTCATCTGCTGTATAGGATTCTTTTTCTCCCCTGATTAAGTACTCTTTTTCACAATCTAATTTAAATGTAAATTTACCGTTTGTACTCACTACTACCCTTTCTATTTCTGTTCCAAGTTCATCAAATACGATTACTGAGGTTCCTTTTAATAGTCTTCTTGTCTTTTTATCTTTTGCAAGACCTTCGACTACTTGTTTACAGGGTTTAGGTTTTGGAATATTAAAACTATAAATGTCATCATCTCCTTTTCCTCCTGGTCTATTAGAGGTAAAAAAACCTTCTTTGGTGTCTGGTTTTTCATAATATCCAAAATCATCCTGTGGGCTATTAATGGGTTTTCCTATGTTTTCAACTAAATAAGGTTGTCCATTTGCTCTTTTATTTTCAAAGTCTTTTATTACAAAAACATCTAACCCCCCTAACCCCATATGTCCATTGGAGGAGAAATATAAGTCTCCTTCTGCATTTATAAAAGGAAATGTTTCTTGTCCTTCTGTATTTAATTCATTTCCTAAATTAACAGGTTCCCCTATGCTGCCATCTTTATTAATATCTGCTACGAATACATCTGATTGTCCGATGGTCCCTGGCATATCGGATGCAAAATACAATTTCGTGCCTGTAGCATTCACTGCTGGGTGAGCTGTACTATATTCGTTACTATTAAAATGAATAGACTTTATATCGTTCCACGTGCTATCTCTTTGTAGCGTAGCTCTAAATAGTTGTAATCTACTAATGCCTTGATCATCTTTTTTTAAACTTTTTTTGAAATAATTATTTCTCGTAAAAAAAAGAGTACTATCATTTGGTGTGAATGCTGCGGTAGATTCGTGATATTTAGCATTTACATTTTTATCTAATGAGGTAACATTTGTATAGCTCCCTGCTTTTTCTTTTTCGGCAATATAGAGGTCTAAAAAAGGCTGTTCGTTCCATTTATGTACTTTTCCTCCTCCTCTAGAAGAAGCGAATACAAGTTTATGTTTGTACATGGTCGATCCAAAGTCGGATAATTCAGAGTTTATGTTTAAGTTATATACATCAAAAACTCTACTTGCTTCCTCTATTTTTGTAAGATAATCTATCGTAGAAACAAATGCTTTACCTCTTGTGTCTTCTGATTTTGCTTCATGAAATTTGGCCATCCACTTATCAGATTCTGTATAGTTTTCGTCACTTTTTAATGCTAATGCGTATCTAAAATAATATTCAGAGTCTATGGGTTCATTTAACGCCATCAACTCCCCGTACCATATAGCAGCATCGCTCATTTTGTTGTTAAAATAAAATGAGTTTCCTAGTTTTTGAAACAAATCAACGGACTTATATCCCTTTTTAGCTACTTTTAATAAGACATCACTTGTTTCAACATAATCAAATTTATCGTAATCGGTTGTTCCTTTTTTTATTCTTTTATTTTGGCTATATCCAATTAAAAAAACAAAACTGAAAATAATATTTAATATAAGTTTACTTGTTTTCATGACTCAATGTTATTAAAAAAATCTTGGTGATAACAATCTTTTAGACATCTGGGTTAGCTCAAAACGTAGCATGATTTCATGGCTACCACTACTATAGTTTCTTAATCCTGTAGTAATTGCATCATAGGCGTATCCAATAAATAAATTCTTATTTATCTGAAAACCTATGAGTCCATTAATTGAGTCGTCCCATCTCCATGCTATTCCCAATGTTAGTTTTTGATATAATAAAGCATTAACCGATACATCTGCAATCAGAGGTGCTCCGGCAACAGCTTTTACTAAAAAAGCGGGTTTTAGTTTTATGTTTTCTTGTATGTCAAAAACGTATCCTCCTATTAAAAAATAATGAAATCGTTCTGCTGCTAATGATTCTCGATAATCTTTATAATGACTTGTTGTAACAAAATTAGGTACTGCTAATCCTAAATACCATTTTGGCGAATGTAAATACAACCCTCCTCCAATAGTAGGTGAAAATATATTAACATTTTCGTTAAAAACAACGTCTGGGTTTTGAAATTTTCCTTTACTCCAATTTGTTTTTAAATTATGAAAACCTCCTTTAGCTCCAAATGACAGTTTTATTTCCTGTTTGTTTAATTGTATTGTATAGGATAGATTAGCGTCTACATAAATTTCATCAGAAGGTCCTATTTTATCATTAACAACAAATAAACCAATACCTATCTGCTTATTTCTCAGCGGGGTATGAAGTCCTAAAGTCTGTGTGGAGGGGGCTCCTTCTAAGCCTACCCATTGAGAGCGATATAGCCCTATTATGCTTAATACCTCTCGTTGTCCTGCATATCCAGGATTAACACTCATAGTGTTATACATATAATGTGTGAATTGAGGGTCTTGTTGTGCTAAACCAATTTTTAAAATTAGCACAAACACTCCGGTAATTATTTTTTTTAATAACGATGATCTTTGCATCATTTGTGTCTCTTTTTATAAAAGCTCATTCGCTCGTTATTTATCTATTTAGGTATAACCATCCTACGATTGGTTCTGAACCGTCTCCTAGATCTAATACGTAATAATATGTTCCTACTGGTAACTCATTAGATTTACTTACTACTTTTACTCCATTAGAATTACCATCCCAATCATTGTTATATCCTTGTTTCTCATAAAAAACTCCACCCCAACGACCACAAATCTGAAGTTTGTTTTTGGGGTAATTCTCTATACATTCTATCACAAAGGTGTCGTTAATTCCATCTCCATTTGGTGAAAACTCATTATATACAATTAAACATGAATTAAATGGTTTTTTTACTATGAAATAAACTGTTCCTTTATTACAAGCTTTGGGCTGTCCATCATCACAAATCTCATAAACAAAATGATCGGGGCCAATGTATCCATTGCTTGGTGTGTATGTAAATTTACCATTCGCGTTTATTTCTAATTGACCATTATTGGTTCCTTGTACCACCTCTATGGTTACAGTTTGATTATTCCCTTCTGGATCAAAATCATTTACTGTTACTACTTCTGTTACTACTGTATTCATTTCTGTAGAATAGCTATCATCATTAGCTATCGTTATATTCCCACCATCATTCAGTATAATTATGGTCACTATTGCAGTGTCGCAAACCCCATCAGAATTACATATTTCATAAGTAAACCTATCTTCTCCAACAAAACCTTTATTGGGAGTGTATGTGTAACTACCGTCATTGTTTATAACCTCTGTTCCGTTAGAGGAGGTGATAACAGCTGTAGTATTTACTGTCAATTCTCCTTCTCCTAAATTATAATCGTTGCTTTGTAAATTACCTTTTATGGTTACGTCTACTTTAGTTAAATTGGTGTCAGGATTGGCTACTAATGGTCTACTTTCGTCATTTTCTCTAGAAATTATTTTTAAATAGACTGTTGCTGTGTCACACGTTTTTGGTATGCCATTGTCACATATAGTATATTCAAAACTGTCATTCCCTACAAAATTAAGTGGTGGTGTGTAGGTGTATTCTCCTTTATTCTGATCTATAACGACTGTTATCCCTTGTGTTGTGGTTACTGATGTTGTGGTTACCAATTGTGAATCTCCTTCAATATCAAAATCATTGGTTAAAACATTACCTGTTACGCGTGTATTTACATTAGTATTATTAAAATCTGTAAGTGCGTAGGTAGTGTTGATTTGAGTGTTAAATAAAACCACTGTTCCTATATCACTTAAGCCCGTTATTGTTTCTGTAAGTACATAATCAATTGGCGTTGCCTCCTCTTTAAAACCAATTTCTGGTTCAAACGTCAATACTCCTGTTACTGGATTGTATGTCCAAATGCCTTCATTAGGTACTATTACCGTATTTGGAGTTATTGAAACTAAACCTGTTTGTGGATCTATTAATTCTATTGTAACATCAACTAAAGTTACTGGTATACCATTACTTAATAAATCATTATCTAATATGTTTATTGTCACCTCTTTTCCTGGAATATTGCCTATGCTTATATCATCCTCTCCTTTTGGATTGACCTCTGTGTAGTCTATGGTTACTAGTCCTGTATCGCTTAAGCCTGTTGCTATTTCTGTGATTGTATATGTGATTGGTGTGGGATCGGTTGTAAAACCTGCTTCTGGGTCAAAGGTTAAATTACCTGTTATAGCGTCATAAATCCATGTTCCTTCTCCTGCTATTGTCCATGTAGCTTGGTTTCCTGATGTATTTGGGTCTAGGTCTATTGTAATATCACTTGGGGTAGCTTGTGTGCCGTCTCCTAGTAAATCTCCTGTTAATATGTCTACGACTGTATTTGTGCCGACAACATTACTCGTGCTTATCTCGTCGTCTGCTTTTGGATTGACCTCCGTGTAGTCTATGGTTACTAGTCCTGTATCGCTTAAGCCTGTTGCTATTTCTGTGATTGTATATGTGATTGGTGTGGGATCGGTTGTAAAACCTGCTTCTGGGTCAAAGGTTAAATTACCTGTTATAGCGTCATAAATCCATGTTCCTTCTCCTGCTATTGTCCATGTAGCTTGGTTTCCTGATGTATTTGGGTCTAGGTCTATTGTAATATCACTTGGGGTAGCTTGTGTGCCGTCTCCTAGTAAATCTCCTGTTAATATGTCTACGACTGTATTTGTGCCGACAACATTACTCGTGCTTATCTCGTCGTCTGCTTTTGGATTGACCTCCGTGTAGTCTATGGTTACTAGTCCTGTATCGCTTAAGCCTGTTGCTATTTCTGTGATTGTATATGTGATTGGTGTAGGATCGGTTGTAAAACCTGCTTCTGGGTCAAAGGTTAAATTACCTGTTATAGCGTCATAAATCCATGTTCCTTCTCCTGCTATTGTCCATGTAGCTTGGTTTCCTGATGTATTTGGGTCTAGGTCTATTGTAATATCACTTGGAGTAGCTTGTGTGCCGTCTCCTAGTAAATCTCCTGCTAATATGTCTACGACTGTATTTGTGCCGACAACATTACTCGTGCTTATCTCGTCGTCTGCTTTTGGATTGACCTCCGTATAGTCTATGGTTACTAGTCCTGTATCGCTTAAGCCTGTTGCTATTTCTGTGATTGTATATGTGATTGGTGTGGGATCGGTTGTAAAACCTGCTTCTGGATCAAAGGTTAAATTACCTGTTATAGCGTCATAAATCCATGTTCCTTCTCCTGCTATTGTCCATGTAGCTTGGTTTCCTGATGTATTTGGGTCTAGGTCTATTGTAATATCACTTGGGGCAGCTTGTGTGCCATCTCCTAGTATATCTCCTGCTAATATGTCTACGACTGTATTTGTGCCGACAACATTACTCGTGCTTATCTCGTCGTCTGCTTTTGGACAGTTATTAAGTGTTACATCAATATTGTTCATAGAAATACAACCTATAGTCTCTATGTTAATATCATCATAAACCCCAGAACTTAATCCTGTTATTACTGCATTTCCTCCTGTGACTGTTATTACTCCAAAACTTCCTAATGCATAATTAATGGTGTAATTTCCATCTGAAATATTTGTAAATGATAACCCTATACTTCCGTCAGATGCTATGCAAGTTGATGGTTCTACTGGTACGCCATTTAATGCTACTGTTGGTAGGGCTTGATTGGTAATAACTACTTGATCAGATGCGGAGCAAGTACCATTAGTAACTGTCCATTGAACTGTTACAGATGTACCTGCTGCTATGCTAGATACAGTTGTTGTAGGTGACACTGCATCGGTAATCGTTGCGGTTCCACTTATTAACGTCCATGAACCTGTCCCAACGGTAGGGGCGCTCTGGGTCATTGTAAAACTTGTTGTGTTACACAATGTCTGATCTGGTTGATCCGTTACTGTGGGTAATTCTTCATTAGTAAGAACTACTTGATCAGATGCAGAGCAAGTACCATTAGTAACTGTCCATTGAACTGTTACAGATGTACCTGCTGTTATGCTAGATACAGTTGTTGTAGGTGATACTGCATCGGTAATCGTTGCGGTTCCACTTATTAGCGTCCATGAACCTGTCCCAACGGTAGGGGCGCTCTGGGTCATTGTAAAACTTGTTGTGTTACACAATGTCTGATCTGGTTGATCCGTTACTGTGGGGAGTTTGTCTATTGTTAAAGTTGCTTGCGATTCGTCGTTACAAATATTTGCTTCATTGGTAAATATTACTTTGTATTTATTGTCATTCATTGCCATAGTTACACCTGTTAATGTAAGTGTGGCATTGGCACCACTTGCAATTGATCCTGTTTCTCCTACTATATCGTTAAATGTGGCTCCTCCATCAGTGCTTAGCTGCCATTGATAAATTACGTTGGTACTGGCTGAAGTTGCTGGTATTGTCGGTATAACTGATGTAGTGGCAATTGCTGTAAAGTTAACATTTGCTCCTTCGCAAACTGTCTTATTAATTGGAGGTGTTGTTATATTTACTAAGGTTCCTTCTTGAAAGGTGTTTTTGCCTCCTGTTGTAGTGGCTGGAATCGTTGTATATGTACCTGCAGAAATCCCTGCTGCTATTACTAATCCTTGGTTGTTTACAATTGGAACTCCTGAGCCATAGGTTCCATTATTATCTGAGTCTGCATTTATATTTGAATATGCTTCATCTGCATCATTACAACCATCAGCATCGCTATCAGTGTCTTTATAATCATGAATAGTGTCCCCATCTGTATCTTTATTGATACAGGCAACTGTAGAAAGTATTATTTCAATACCATCAGCGCCATCTGCTTCTATTGGTCCACACCTATTTATATCAAAGGTAAAAGTAGATAAGTAGCCATTAATTCGTAAAGAGCCTGCAGAAGTGCCGTCAAAAATATTCATCGTACTTTCTGCTACCCATCCTGCATCTGATTGCGCTCCACATCCATTGTCAATAATAGTATTAGAGGTTGCAACAAAATCATTAGTACCTATCAATTTTGTCCAAGTTAGACCATTCCGTAATGTTATTATCGAAGAATATTCGGTTGAACCTTTTCGACCTCCAAGGCGATCAAAATGAATAATGGGATCTACTACGGTTATGGGATTGCCTAAATCATCGTGGTAATTGACAACAAAAGATGTATGGAAAGATGCTAAGGACTCTAGAGAGGTAGCTCCTTGTAACGCTTCTGTCCAAAATCCTGTTCCTGCAGGATTAAAATTACCTGAAGTTAAAGTTGTTATTCCTGTAACAGTTACTTTAGCTAATACACCTCCTCCATAATTGTATGTTGCTGTATTTCCTGTAATAGACCAAGTACCAGATTGCAATAGAGATGTAGTACTAGTACACCTTCCTTCTACAGAGTCTAAAATCCCATCATTATCATCATCAAGATCACAGTTGTCGTCTATTCCATCAGCATCAAAATCCATTCCCCCTGTATTGGCGACTAAATAGCAATCAGGGTCTTCACAGTCTATTAAACCATCTCCGTCGTCATCTACTCCATTACCGCATATTTCTACTGGAAAACAAATTGTTGAAACTAAACTATTTGTAACATCTGGTAAAATATTTGGATATGTTGCGCTGGCATTAGATACTGTTCCGTTGGCATTTACTTCTCCTGCTCCTAAAGTAAGAGGGTCGCCAATTCCGAATTGCGGGCCGTCTGCTCCATCGGCTAGATTACTGGAATATGCTTCGTTTGCATCACTACAACCATCATTATCACTATCTGTATCAAACGAATTAATGATTCCATCATTGTCTGCATCCATACTGACAAGTACTCCAAAACTATTTAGTGTAGTGCCATTAGCGGTTGCATAGTCAATATCTTGGTAATTAAGAAAACTGTCTGAGTCATCATTCTCACTAGGGTCTGATGTCAAACAATAAAATCCACCAGATTCATAAGTAACGTTAATATTTACTGTAAAAGAGTTTCCAAAGTTGGGAAAAGATGAAGACGAATAGAATGTGGCTCCATTGAGCATAACTGTAAAACTAGCATTGGCGTTTTCGTTAGATACATCATTAATAGACATCCCGTCTCCAAAACGATCTTTAATAGTAAATACATATGTTCCTGTTGTAAATACTTCTATACCAAAATTTATGGTATCATCTGTACTAGTGTATGGTCCTCCCGAAGAAATTGTTCCTCCTAATGGATCTACTAATGTCCATGTTGTCTCATCCTCATATGCGTCTAAATCTATATTTATTTGTATTTCAGGGGAAGGGTTTGTAGCACAATACTCCTGAGTATCATATATCCCGTCATTGTCATCATCTAAGTCGATTGTATCTACTACTCCATCTCCATCACAATCTCCTGGGGGTCCTATACATTGTAAATTATGGTTGTATTTTTTTATATCAATGAGGTCATAAGGCTCACCTATTTCTAGCTTCCAGTCACCGTTTATTCCTGTGATGTTGTTTGATGCAGCAACTGTTATACCTAAATAATCTTCTAAATATTTTACTGCTTTTATCCCTTTTTCTCCTTTGGCAAATGAACATCCATAAATATTAAGATGTGAAAATGGAGTGTTCTGTTTTTTAAATTCTAGATATAAAAACGCTGCTATTTCTTCTTCTTTAATCCATTGTCCTTTTATGAATAATGCTCCCGAACGACCGTGCGAAAATAAATGATAAATACTTTTATTGTTTTTTTGAATTACTGCTCCTAATATTTGATTAGAGTCTTGTACTGAATAATCTACGTATGCGTTATTGTGTATACTATTTTTAGGTTGAACTTTATTTTGGAAACATTTAATGTCTGTAGTTGCGTTAAACTGTTGTAAATATTGAGCAGTAATATTGGTGTTATCTATAATACTTGTTGCTCCCAATACTGTTGTTGCTCCGAAAAAAAACATTAACAGATTACAATGTGGTTTGAATCTGTTTTCTTTAAAAAAAATTGTTAATCCCGTATTTACATATAAACTTTTTTTAATATTTAGAATAAGTACTACGTTACTTAGAATTCTTTTTATTGTTTGTTGAGTTTTTTTTTTCATTATACGCATATTGATTTGTGTTGATGAAAAACGTATGTTTATAATAGCCCTATTTGTAATCGTATTACTTAACTAATATTCTCTTCTGCATGAAAACTTCTTCCTTGTTTTATAATTCTGAGGGGAGATATAATTATTACTCTACTCTAAGTTATGTGAAAAAAAGTAAAAAAAAAACACATTGTGCTTTTTTCAGTATTTTAATTCTAATCAAAGAGGATGTTTATTTATTTTACTTGAAAAACTAATTTAGTTACACTATTAAACATTGTATTATAACTCTTAAGAAGATATTAATAGAATATGTTTCATTTGATTTATTAAAAAATATTCAACAAAAATTAAAAAGTTATTCTTGAACCATTATAAGGGAATTTTACGCTTAAAAACACACTTTCCTAAATCTAATAACTATGTTTTTCACGATACTTTAATAAATATACACTTTATGAGGTGTACCAAAACCTGATTTCTGTTACTTCTTCTGTAGAGGGGTTACAATCCAAAATATAGGTAATATAAAAACATAAGTAATTACCAAGATTAAAAATCTGGATAGCTATACATGTTTTTCTAATTATTCATTTATTATAGACGACTAGCCTTCGAACACAATAATCTCTTAAAATTAAGTAAATCTATGATTACCAAAAAAAAATACTCTTTAATAGGGTATACACAACAATTATCCTTTAAAAACGAAAAAAAACACGTTTTTTCAACTTTTTCTTTTAACGATATAACCCTATAAATTATAAAATTATGAGATATCTATTACTCAAAAAACTCATATGTGTGTGGGTGTTTTTGTTTGGAAACATACTCCTTTTTGGACAAAGCACTGTCTCAGGAGTAGTGTCTGACAATAATGGTCCTATCCCTGGTGTAAATGTAATCATCAAAGACACTGACAAAGGATCTGTTAGTGATTTTGACGGAAATTATACGCTACAAAACGTGCCTGCTGATGCTATTTTAGTGTTTAGTTATATAGGGTTTGAAACTTTAGAAATAAATGTAAATGGTCAAACCGATATAGACGCAACTTTGGTAGCAGATTCAGCAGAATTAGACGAAATCGTTCTTATTGGATATGGTTCTGTTTCTAAAAAAGATGTTACCGGAGCTGTTTCTTCTATAAAAGCCGAGAGCTTTAACAAAGGTGCTATATCCTCGCCTGAGCAATTGTTTCAAGGAAAAATCACGGGAGTGCAAACCACATCTGATGGAGGTGAGCCAGGTGGAAGTATTAATATTAGGATAAGAGGTACATCATCTATACGTAGTGGAAATGGTCCACTATATGTGGTTAATGGAATCCCTCTGAGTGGTGCTCCAATTTCTCCAAAAGGTGCTAATGTTGGTTCTAACGATGATGGAGCAGGAAGCACGTCGCCTAAAAACCCGTTAAGCTTCCTTAATCCAAATGATATTACTAGTATAGACATCTTAAAAGATGCATCTGCAACAGCTATTTATGGTTCTAGAGGTGCTAATGGAGTTGTAATAATTGCTACAAAAAGCGGTAAATCGGGTAAGGATTTGTTAACTTATAGCACTTCTGTAAGTGCTAGTACGATTAGCAAAAAATTGGATTTGTTAAGTGCTGACGAATTCAGAACTTATGTAGACCCTAGCCTAGATTATGGAGCAAATACAGATTGGCAAGATGTGATCTTTAGAACTGCGTTAAGTAAAAATCATCATATTTCATTTGGTGGAGGTAATGAAGATGGGAGTTCTATTTATGCTTTATCTGCTGGTGTTGTTGATCAAGAAGGAATTGTTGAGGGTAGTGGAATGAAAATGTATTCTGGAACAATCAATACTACTTATAAATTATTTAACGACCGTCTTAAAATAACAGCTTTTGCTACGGGTTCTAATATTCTGGATGATAATCCACAGATTTCTAACGATGCTGGGTTTACGGGTGATCTTTTAAGCGGGGCTTGGAGAGCGAATCCTACTCGCCCAATTTATAATCCAGATGGCACGCTGGCACAACCAGATATAAATGAGCGTAATCCTGCTGCAGTTTTAGGATTTACAACCGATAAGACAGATACTTTTAGGATATTGGGAAATATTTCTGCTTCTATAAAGTTGACAGAGGATTTTTCTTATAAATTTAATTTTGGAATAGATCGATCTAATTCAGAACGTAGAAGTGCTATTTCTGGATTGCTCAATGTGGTTGGTACAGTAGGGCTTGGTAAAGCTACAATATCTAATGTACATGCTTCCAGTTTATTATTGGAACATACTTTTAATTATTCTAAGTTAATAGCAGAAAATCATAATATTAATGCTCTAGTGGGGTATTCTTATCAAAATTATAGGCAAAAAACTAGAGATTTTAGTGCTACGAATTTTAAAACTACTGATTTAGGAATCATGTTGAATAATTTAGAGTCTGCTGATTACAACATTCGCAGATCAGCAACTTCTGGTAGTTCTGCATCTAAAGATGAATTACAATCCTATTTTGGTAGAATAAACTACACCATGTTTGATAAGTACATATTGACAGGTACTCTTAGGGCAGATGGCTCTAGTAAATTTGGACAAAATAATAGATATGGGTATTTTCCTTCTGTGGCATTGGCTTGGAGACTGTCTAGTGAAGATTTTATTCCCAATTTTTTTAGTGATCTTAAACTACGATTGGGATATGGTACTACTGGTAACCAAGAGTTTACTGGTGGCAGTCATTTAGCTTTTGTACGCTACGATAACAATAACAAGGAAACTTTTCCTAGGTCTGAAAACCCTAACCTTAAATGGGAATCTACAACTCAATATAATGCCGGTATTGATTATGGTTTTTTTGAGAATAGGCTTAGAGGTGGTATAGATGTATATGCTAAATATACTAAGGATCTGCTTTTAAGACTTCCTAGTGCAGAACCTGCTCCTGCTAGTTATTATTTTGATAACATAGATGGTGAGGTAAGGAATACTGGTATAGAATTTAGTGTTGAGGGAGAAATAGTTGATAAAAAAAATATTGGTTGGTTCTCCTCTTTTAATATTAGTTTTAATAAGAATAAAGTAACCAAGTTTATTGGTGCTATCGAGACTGGAGCAATTAGCGGTCAAGGTTTAACTGGTGCCAGAGCACAGGTAATTACTGAGGGCGAGCCCTTATACTCTTACTATCTGACTGAATTTAAAGGGTTTGACGAGAACGGGATAAGTATAGAAGGGGATAAAAAATTAGTTGGCAAAAAACCTTTACCAGATTACACGTTTGGGTTTACCAATGAATTTCGATATAAAAACTGGAATTTGGGTGTTTTCTTTACTGGACAAGTCGGTGGATATGTATACAATAACAATCGAAATGCATTGTTTTTAAAAGGGTCGCTTGTTAACGGAGGTAAAAATGTTACCAAAGATGTTGCACAAAGCAATGAATCTTCAACAAATGGTAATAATGTATCTACTCGTTTTTTAGAAGACGCTTCTTTTGTTAGATTACAAACCATGACGCTAGGCTACAGTTTTAAAACAAATGCTCTAAAGTTTGTTGAGAACCTTAGATTGAATGTTACTGCTCAAAATATTGCTACATTTACTAATTATACTGGACAAGACCCAGAGGTAAACGTTGATAAAAGTATTAATGGTGTTCCTTCTTTTGCTATTGATTATTCAGCATATCCAAGGGCTCGAACATTTACGCTTGGTCTAACTGTTTCTTTAAAATAAAATCTAAGAATTATGTTATCTGCCAATTTACGTAATAGAGATATTTCGAGAGTTTTTGCTTTGGCTGATTGCATTTAATTCTTTTCAAAACTATAAGTAATGAAAAAAAATAAAATCACAAATAAAATACTAGGGATTGTAATGCTCATCTTCTTGTCGGGTTGTACAGACTTAGAATTCGAAAATGAGGGAGGAACATTATATGATGGTATCGGAGATGCACAAAAACATCTATCTACCTCATATGGTTTATTGAGAGAGTTTGCTAACGAGCGTGTTATTTTTGGGTTATCTGGACATAGTAGTGATGAGATTCTCGGTCCAACTAGAGGCACAGATTGGTATGACGGGGGTGTGTTTCAACAGTTACATTTGCATACTTGGACTGTGGATCATTTATTTATAAAAACCTCTTGGAGTGATCTAAACAGAGGGGTATTTATTGCTACGCAAGCAATTGCTGGTAATGGTGCCACTCCTCAACTAATCGCTGAAGCTAAAACGGTACGTGCTTATTTTATGTTTCACGTATTGGATTTTTGGGGAATCACTGTGTTTAGAGAGGTTGGAGAGGGAATAGATATAAACCCTGCAGTTCGGTCTTCTGCGGAATCTATACAGTTTTTAATTGGTGATTTAGAAAGTGCTTTACCTGATTTACCAGAAGTGTCTAGTCCTAATGCAGCTAATAAAAATACTGCTAGAGCTTTATTAACTAAACTTTATCTGAATAAAGCTGTATACGAATCAAAGGATAAAAGCTTAAGCCCTTTTACCTTTAGGGTAGAGGACATGAATAAGGTTATAGGTTATGCTAATGATATTACAGCTTCAGGGCAATATTCTTTGACTCCTGGGGTTTTAGGCTATTTTAACACTTTTGCAGAAGCGAATGATGCACAAAGTTCTGAGCTTATTTTTTCTGTACCAAAAGCAGAAATTTCTCAGTTTAAAAGTAGATGGAATTACACGCTACATTATAATCAAAAACCTGCCGGCTGGAATGGTTTTGCGACACTTTCTGATTTTTATGACTCTTTTGAACCTAATGATGTTCGTTTGGGAGGTGCATACAATAGTACCACTAACCCGTATACAAATACTACAGGCACAATGGCTGGCTTCTTAATCGGACAACAATATAACGAGAATGGCGAGCCATTAAAAACAAGAAATGGTAAACCATTGATTTTCACAAGAGAGGTTGATGTTGCTATAAATACAGAAGAATCTGGTATTAGAGTATTGAAATATATTCCTGATTTTACGGGTGGGGAAGATAAAACAGAGGAGCCTGGTAATAGTTATGTATTATTACGATATGGAGATGTCTTATTAAATAAAGCGGAAGCTATCTATAGGTGAAATCTTGACCCTGCTTATACCCAGTTATATTCCCTGAATACGAATCACTTATATACCCGTTAGAGAATGATTTATATATCTTTAATAACCGGCATCAGTTATAAATTAACGAGGTTTTATGAGTTGGCAAAGTATCCGACTGTTTTATAGGCCCACTGCGAGTGATGATAAGACTGATAATCT
>CAVYIL010000264.1:0-3262 GCA_963768325.1 uncultured Flavobacteriaceae bacterium
CCTTTATATACACCTGGTCCTCTTCTCCTAGGATCCGCATAGATTTTAATTGCAGTACCATCTTTTACATCAGAAGGGAGTGTTATTTTTGTTTGTGAATGCGGATGAGCATTGACAAAAACAAAATCAATACCATTAGGTATTACTAAAGATGAAGAATCATAATGATTAGCATGATGAATATTATAAATTTTACTACTTACTGAAGAAGTAGATTTAGAATTTGAAATAGGAGTCCATTTTATTCCATCCCAATAATAAAAACCTGTTTTTAAAAGACCTGAATCTTTATTTAAAAAAACCAACTGTCCTTTAGTTTTACCAGAAGTTTTTAAAGAAGTAACTCTTGGAACTAATACTCCATCTGATGAAGAAACATCACCTAAATGATTCTGTCCTCTAATATCTAATGTAGCTTCTGGGGTGTTAGTTCTTATACCTACCTGAGATATACCGTTGAAAATAAATAAAAATAGGGTCGCAAATAATAATAATTTTGTTTTCATAATAAATAATTTTATTTGGTTTGAGAACACAAATTACTATTAATGAGTAGATTAGTTTAAATATACTTGTTTTACTGAGTGCAAAAACAGATAAAACACATATATATCTGTTTATCGGTAATTTTACACTGTTAAATGACATTATTTTAAAATATTATATAGCTTAAAGAATACAATATGGAATAGCTACTAAATTTGTGACGAATTTTTGATACCCATAAATTTTATATTTGAATTTTAGAAAAAACACGGGTATAATTATATCTAGGGTATAATTGGTCGAGTAGACAAGGGGAATTTCACCCCATAGTCTCTCACAGAACCGTGCTTGACAGTCTCCCGTCACACGGCTCTTGTTATCAAACATTCAAGGACTTACTCCATGAGCCCAATGAGCAAATAGTTGTGGCTTAGTTTGATGGATTGATTTGATCCATTTCCTTGCCTTTGAGATACTACGTTTAAAACGCTTGTAACTTTTACTAGCCCATTTGAACAATCTCTCATTTAGTTCCCGCCATATTACCTTCAATAGGTTAGGGCGAAATTTTCCAAAGTAATTTATCCAACCCCTGAGTTTAGGGTTTAGCAATTTCGCTAGACTTTCAATACCAGTTAGAGTACGCTTGTGTAATTTCAATTGGCGTATCTCAGAGCGAATATTTTGTTTTGCTTTGTTGCTAATACCCAGATCAAACCCTAAGAACAACTTATTGTTGCTGTTTTTAGATTTTCTAGGACGAAAAGTGTAGCCCAAAAAGGTAAAACTGATAATTCCCCAGTTCTGCTTTCTCATGCCATTCTTGCAGTATACAATCTGCGTTTTCTCTAAGTTAAGCTCCAGTTTTACCTGTTGCATCCTTTGATTGACGCATCTTAATAGTTCTTCTGCTTGATGTTTAGTGGCACAGTGTATAACGCTGTCATCTGCGAATCTTTCAAACTCAACATCTGGAAAATTTATATCCATCCATTTGTCAAAGGCATAATGTAAAAACAGGTTAGCTAACAAGGGACTTACTACTGAACCTTGTGGTGAACCTGTTGTATTTTCCATCATCGTGCCATCGGGGTTTTGAACAGGTGCTTCCAGCCAACGTTTCACATACATCAAAACCCATTTGTCTTTAGTATGTTTTCGTAGCGCTTTCAGCAACAGTTCGTGGTCGATATGATCGAAGAACCCTTTGATGTCCATATCCACTACCCATTCATATTTTCTACACATCTCCCTACATTTTTGCAGTGCCTGATGGGCACTCTTTTTAGGTCGATAGCCATATGAGTTGGTGTGAAACATTGGATCGATTTTAGGTTCAAGATACATCTTTACTACTGCTTGAGCTATTCTATCGCTCACTGTTGGTATTCCCAATGGGCGCAATTTTCCATTACTTTTTGGAATAAACACCCTTTTGACTGGTGGAGGAAAGTAACTCCCAGAAGCCATTCTGTTCCAGATTTTATACAAATTCATTGATAAATTTTCCTCAAATGATTTAAGGTCTATATTATCAACCCCTGCACTTTTACCGTTGGTTTTTACTTCAAGCCACGCCTCCCAAACCATACGTTTGGTAATTGGTAGTGACTTCTCCTTATTTGTTTTTGATTTAGTTTCTTTCATCATCCCATTTTCTGGTTGTGTAAAATATTAAATCTGAATAACCTAACCCCTTCGCTCCACTGCCATTACAGCAGATTCAACACTACTACGAGTTAGTCCGCCACATAATGACACCTCTGTATTTCTGCCTTGCAGGGTTACTGCTTTCGACATTTTCCATTAGCATTGTCATTATGTTTCCCAAGTTCCTTATGAAAGCCCAGATAGCATTCACGCCACTTCTACACCGTACATCGTATAGCCAGTAGACAGGTTTCCGCTATACTTATCCCAATACATACAGTCTACATTGGTTTTGATGTAATCTTATCGTGTTTCGATGCGTAATCAGTGGTTCACTTTCGTTCGTCTCTACTATCCCTACTTGATTTTATCTAGTAAAACCTTTTCCTTATCGCTCAATACCGCACAGTTGCCAGTGCAGCACCATAAGGTAGTTTGACGGCTGCTCCTGTAAGCCGCCGTCGGAGGGTCAAACTCTTTGAGCCTTCCTCCATCTTTCATAAAGTTTCAATAAAGCCGTCTGCTTTATTGTTGCTTGGCACACCCTGTACCGCCCAAATGGTAAAAGATAGAGATATACCAAGTATTTTTTTTATTTTAACTTTTGTACATAATTCTAAGCACTTTCACTAGAAGCATAGTCTACAAATTCCTCAACTGTCACAAGCCCCCTTCTTTAGGCATGTTCCCGAAAAAGTAGAATTTTATGTTGGAGTAATTGTATCTCTGAGCCCTATCCTTTTTCAAGTGTCGATACTCGGGTATATATTGCTACACGTTTTTTTTCATATCATAAAGGTTTTCCTTTTTGATATCTTTTTTTAGATTTTTAACCACTTGATAATAAGGTTCTTTGAAGATGTTTTTTAAAATACCCTTTTTGATATCATATTTAGTATTTTCTATCTTTTACCATTTGGGCGGTACAGGCAATTATACCCTAAGAATATTTTGGTTTGTATGAAAGATGGCTTGCCATTTTCTTCACAATCACATTGGATTTCTTCTATTGTTTTTGGTTTTAATTTATGATACCAAACTAAAGATAAAATTAAGATAGTGATACCAATTAAATAGGGTCTAAATGGCTTCAACCAAGAAAATGTAGATGCCACACCTGATGCCC